>DAHXLE010000014.1 GCA_027371825.1 Candidatus Saccharimonadota bacterium | reverse complement strand
CCTGATGAGACTTGAACTCACGACCTCCTGGACCACAACCAGGCGCTCTAACCAACTGAGCTACAGGCACCAAAACAGATTGTAATTATATATTCATTAGTAACATCCCTCAAGTACAATACGCTTAACTTGCATCCCGGGAACCGTAAGACGGAAGGAGCGACACCTAATGCAGTACGAGATTACACTGTGGTCGGTTTAGTTGTGTTGCCAGATAATCTCTCCTCCCTTAAAGCCTGCCGATTAGATTCTATGGTCACAGTTTGTGTTTTTGGTTTATAGAGCAAGGTTAATCGTTGCCTGATTGGTTGTTTGTACGGTATTGATCGGTACCAAAAACTGATATTAGTAAACTAATGTGTACATACCCACGGAAATTCTCAATTTGCGCACTAGCCCTGGATAACCGAAGCTGACGGATACTGCGTGAAAATACTCTGGGAGCTAAAAGCGCAAATTGAGAGTTATGAAGATTACGTTTTCGCTAGTGAGCTTTACCAGAGAGCTGTACCGATAGGATTTAGCTTTATTACCGCAGCTCCAACTATTGAAGGGCGCCTATTCTGCGATCATCAGATGGGCCACGTTGTCAATTTACATAACATATTTACCGGGCATAACAACTCGTTTTTATTCAAAGCGCAACGCTTCAACCGGGTCAAGTTTAGCCGCTTTCCTGGCGGGGTATAGCCCTGCGAGCATTCCAATTACTGTCGTACCAACAATTACACTTAATACCAGCCACAGAGGCATAGACAGAATATTCTGACTATTTATGTTATTGCCTTTTAGCTGATGATTAATTAGCGGGTTGCCTATAAGAGTTAGTCCATAGCTGACCAAAACACCCAGTACGCCGCCCAACAAACCTAGTAGTGAGGCCTCGAATGTAAATAACCGACTAATGGTAGAACGTCTGGCGCCTACCGCTCGCATAACACCGATCTCTCTTGTTCGCTCGAGAATAGACATAACCATTGTGTTAACAACGCCCACGGCTGCAACTATCAGGGCGATCCCCCCTATACTACCCAATATGATACCTATAATATTGAAGACTGATAGCTGCTTTTTAATAGCCGCTTCAGCATCAGACGCACCAACCCCGAATTTGCTTGTGATAGTCTTAGCTACTCCAGCGGCATCGGAAGCCTTATCTACCTTCACTACAAGTTGACTGTACCCGTTTAGAGATAACTCGTCGATGACAGTAAGGGATGGCTGAGGTTGAGGACAGCTATTTTTAGATCGAGCGTTATTACAGGCATTGTTAGCAGCGGCTTGGTCGGCTGGAGTCACTCCGTAACTCTGCTGCTCGTCCATGCCTCTAGCCCATGGCAAAGGAACCCGAATCGTATAGCTGTCGTTGATAAACCCGGACGCATTGGTGACTCCCACTATTTTGGCGGTTATCTCAGTAGCCGGCGGGTTACAGTTCTGCCCGGGGCCTAGGTTATTGCATTCGGTTTGCTGATATTGATACCGCGCAACAGGATTGGAACCAACCCCGGCGTAATAACTCTGGGAATATAACGTCACCTTCTTACCTATGAGCGCTTGATAATTATTCTTAAATCCCAGCGCGTCAGCGTAATCCGAAGTTATAGTTATCACTCCCGGGCCATCCTTCGCATTAATATCTCTACCGGCTAATATATCGTTTGTTAATATGCCGTTTGCGTCATAGGCTATGATGCGTTGAACCTGGAGTTTCTTATTTCCATAGAACAATCCGTCGAAACCATTAACATATGTTTCTCTGGCGATTCCTATGACGTGTGGTAAGACTGCGATTTGATTAACCATACTATCGGTAAGCTTGACACACCCCGGCACGGAGCTCTGTTGTCCCTGACAGTTTTGGCTATTATTCCCCCATTGAATGTTCTGTTGGGGTGAAACCTGAACTTGCTGAAATGTCCCGTTATTCTCAAACTGAGTATTTATAAAACCTTTGGCGCTAAAAACTATCGTGAGCATAATCGTGACACTCGTGGAACCTATAATAATAGCTAAAACAGTCAACGCACTGCGCAGTTTTTGCCTTCCTATATTACGCAAGGCTAAAAATATATAGTCTCTAAACCTCATGAACTAATCCTTACCTTACCGTCATGTATCTGAATAATCTTAAAAGCTTGTCGAGCTATATTAAGCTCGTGGGTAATTATAATTAAGGTAATACCCTGTCGATTCAGATCTTTCAAAAGTTTAATAATTTCTTCTCCTCTAGCACTATCCAAATTACCGGTAGGTTCGTCAGCAATAATTAAATCCGGCTTTAATGCTAAAGCCCGGGCAATCGCTACGCGCTGTCTCTGACCGCCAGACAATTGGCCGGGTTTATGCTTTAAACGATCGCCCAAACCTACGGCTTCTAAACATTCTTTAGCCCGGAGTTTACGCTCTTTTGGTCTTGCTTTAGCAAAGTACATAGGCAACATCACATTTTCCAGTGCTGTTTGTGTGCCCTGCAGATTGAATGATTGAAAAACATAGCCTACATGACGGTTACGATAATCTGACAACTTCCGGTCGCTGAGGCGTTCTAAATCCCTTCCGTCGATTACGACCGACCCTTTGGTCGGCCTATCCAGCCCGCTTATTATATTTGCGAGTGTTGATTTACCGGAACCGCTTGGACCGGTAATGGCCACAAAATCTCCCGATTGTATTTTCAGATTTACACCGTCTAAAGCATTCAGTGTTTCATCACCTAATTTATACGTTTTTGTAACACCAGCCAGTTCAATTATGTTAGCCATGGGTCATTGATAATTAAGCATATGCTTTTTATAGGGATGGTTCAACTTAACACATTGTCTCGCTCCGGCAGTAACGTTTACTCCTATTTTGCTATGCCTCTCAATTGGTTCGGATTTATATGTAGTCTGTGCAAGGTGAACGATAATAGCACTTTCCTGGCTGTCGGTTGCTCTAAGACAATGTAGGACTTTATCTTATTTCTCCTACTCAAATACTTGAGTGTAGCCAGTTGGACCATATTGAGTATTTGGCTTTTATTACCCCCTCGCGGTTCACCGCTCTACTATCGGACTAACGTGCGTAGTTTGAAGACCCGGCCATTTTTTACAATCTATTGCCTATGCCGGATCTATAGAACCAGCTTTTAATAGTATCCAAAATAAAGACGTAAAACACCGTCATAGCTATAGTCATACCTAGTACGCCCGCCGATAATGTCGTAAATGAGAATAGCTTTTTAGTCAGGCCGATATAAATAGTCACGATTGCAATGGCCGTAATAACGGTGAAGGATGCAGCCATGGCGGTAGATAGACGCGGTGCTCGCCAAAAATGATCTTTGTTACGGATTGAGACTATGACAGCCAGCGCAGCTAGAGTCAAAAATAAATATAGCCCTGTTTGGGATATACCGGTAGGCTGGTGCTTGATTATTGCATAGTACATGACCTCGAACAGCGCCGTTACCGATCCCAGAAACATTGACATGAACATCAACGCATGAACATTGAATTTACTTGGTCGTACCAACTCCGCGGGGTTAACATTGTCGGTTGCGATAGTAATACAGGGTATGTCGGTCAAAAGACTAGTTAGAACAAGCTGTATAGGCAACAACGGTAGATTAGCTCCTGAAATGAGATAGAGCGCTGATATAGCGAAAAAGTTACCGAAATTACTGACCATAGTAAAACGAATATATTTGTTGATGTTGCTAAAAATGGACCGCCCGTAACGTATACCATTAACAATAACGCTCAAGTCGTCCCTGAGTAGTAATATATCGGCGCTGTCTTGAGCTACATCGGTGGCATTATTAACCGCAATTGCCACGTCGGCTAATTTAAGAGCCGGTGCGTCATTAATACCATCGCCCTGGTAGCCAACAATGTCAGTGTGTTTAAGTAGTCTGATAATGCGGTACTTTAATTCTGGGTTCAGCTTAGCAAAGGCATTATTTTCTTGAACGACACGGCTCAGTTGTTCGTCGGTCATTTGTTCAAGTTCATCACCCGTGTAGACAACCTGTTTGTCGTCAATTAACCCAACCTCTCTGGCGACGTATTCTGTGACCTCTTTGTTATCTCCCGACAATATCTTAATAGCCACACCCAGCTTTTCGGCTAAGGCTATTGTATGCTTAGTAGTAGAGCGAAGCGGGTCTTCAAGGGCAACAAAACCAACAAACTCAAGATTATCTTCATGCTTTAAGATGTCAAAGTCATCATTTTTACCATAAACAACCTCTTTATACGCTATGCCCAGGTGCCTAAGGCCGTTTTGACCGTCAGTCTTTATGGCCTTGAGATAGCGGCTTTTGTGCGAATCGTTTGTAATATCCAACAATGTTTCTACTGCGCCTACCTCAACCAGGAATGTCTTCTTGCCGTCACTAAAGACTACCCTCCGACGGCGAGCCGATGGGTCAAACGGCAGCTCCTCTAGCCGCGTGTAGGACTCGACTTCTTGCTTTATATTATCTGGTACGTAGTCTAGAAAAGCTTTATCGAATGAGGTTTGAAATTTTTTCCGTTTTTCGTCGAACGTTTCCAAACTTGCAATTGCCAGCCTTTGGAATAACTGCGTATCACCGGCTGTCAGGCTTTTGACGGTTTGGCGGTTTTCGGTCAAGGTGCCGGTTTTGTCACTACATAATAGTGTAATATTGCCTAAATCCTCAACGGCACTGAGCGTTTTGGCAATCACGTGTCTTTTGGCCAATCTCATAGCTCCGGTTGATAATGTTACGGTTGCAATAACCGGCATTGCTTCCGGTATTACCGTAATCGATAGGGCAACAACAAACAAACCAAGTGAAGCGATATGGGACGTATCGTGGGTAATAATAAGTTTTAATATAAATACGACAGCCAGAGTTAAGAATGTTACTTTAACCAGAAACGAACTAAATGCCGACAGGGTTTTTTCATATTGCGTAGTTCGTTCGGTACTCGAAGACAGATGAGCAATCTTACCGATTTCAGTCTCTTTGCCGGTTGCGTAGACTATACCGGCCGCTTCGCCACGTTCGACAATACTACCGGTAAAGGCCAAGGAATTAACGCCGGTTATGACTTTTGCCACCGGTAAAGACTCGCCGGTTAGTTGTGATTCGTTAACGCTAAAATTATCAACATGTATGAGCTTCATGTCAGCCGGCACGATGTCACCCTCTCGTAAAATAACAACGTCTCCCGGAACAATAAATTGTTCTGGGACGAGCACCTCTTTACCGTCCCGCTTCACGAGTATTTCTTTACTAACCAATTTTTGGAGCTTGGCTACGGCGTTATCCGACTTAAACTCCTGGTAAAACCCAAGGCCGGTATTTATTATCAATATCGCTAAAATAACAAAGCCATCGCTAAAATCTTTTAATAGAAATGAGAGTAGGCTGGCCAATATTAGTAGATATATGAGTGAACTTCTAAGCTGTTTCAGCAATAGTTTAAAAACGGGTCGTCTTGTGTCATTCTTTAATATGTTCAAACCGTAAGAGTTGAGTCGATTCTTAGCTTCGAGATCCGAAAGGCCGTTAATTGACGTTCGTAGGTGGTCTTCAAGCTCTTCGGTAGTTTGTTTTTGTATATCCGTTTTTGGCATAACCATATCATATCACCGGATGGATCAGCTATATAATGGCAGACTTGGGGAGGCCAAAGCTATTGACGGATCTTAGCTTGTTTAATAGTCGTAACCCACTGTCTGGCTTTATCCAATCATTGACGGTGTGAATTACGACACGTCGTCTCTTACCGTGAGGCCGTCGTACTTAGATGTTGCACCGCTCCAGCAGCCTAGCTTCTGATGTGGGGGAGTTTCTGTTGATTGGCATATTTTTTTAAGAGTTGGCTAAACACTCTCCGTAGCCGTTGAGTGCTGCATACTAATCCTACTTAAGATTAAGCGTGGAGTTATTCTAATGATTACGTTGAATATTAGTAGTTTCGGAGTTTCAAACTTATCGCACAGCATGTTAAAATTACAGAACCTGAAATATGCAAAATGATAAATTCGCCAGGCCAAGACAAAGACAACACCCAAGCAGCATGGATGGTATTTATCGCCCCGTAAGACCACCTCAGCGCAACACACGGCCATTCCCGGTAAATTTAAATCAAAGGCCGGTTGCAGCCCCTCCCGGTATTAGAAATGTACAAGATAGGCCTCCTCTTACTCGGCCTACTTCATCTACTATTCCGACAAAATCTTTACTTAACACTACGATTCCTGGTTCTAGGTCATACGATTCAAGATTCAGCCGAACGTCCAATACGCCCGTTCGGGGTAATCACAAAACTCATAGGTTTTGGAGAAGACATGGTAAATGGTCCTGGAAGCGTAGGATTGGTACTTCACTTGCCCTAATAGTACTGGTCGGTTTGGGACTTGGCGGCTGGGACGTATGGCAACTCGAGCATAAAATTAATCACTTGGCAGTCGGTGGGCTAACAGCATCAGTAGGTGGTGCTGAAAACATATTAATCGCAGGTTCCACTAATCGTTGTAATCTTAAAGTGCAAAACGCCGAGTGGGGGTTTTGCTCACAGGGAGTAACCGGTGTTAATAGCGACATTATCCTGATTGTTCATATCGTTCCAAAGACCAAGAGTATCAGCATACTGTCTATTCCTAGAGATACGTTCGTACCAAACGCTCGTGCGGGTCATGAAGCATTTAAGATTGACGCTGCACTGTATGAAGGACCGACACAACTTGTTCGTGCCATACAAGAGGATTTTGGCATACCCATACAGCACTATGCCGAAGTCGGCTTTGACGGGTTCGTAAACATAGTTAACGCAGTCGGTGGAATAAAGATGGATTTTCCTGAGCCGGTTTACGACGCAGAATCGTACTTGAACGTAAAGACGCCGGGGTGTCGACTGCTAAATGGTGTCGAAGCCCTGCAGGTCGTTAGAGCACGTCATCTACAATACGACCCGCCCGGTCTTAATACATCAAATGTAAATCTCTGGCCCCAAGAAGTTGAAAGCGACATTGCAAGGATTGCAAGAACTCATGAATTCCTGCGCGTACTTGGTAGTACGGTGGCCGCTAAAGGACTCGGAAACCCCATTACAGATCAAAGGCTCATTGATGCTATAGCTCCTAACGTACAGGTCGACAATGGTCTTTCGACGACAGCCCTAATACAGCTCGCCGAAGAATTCCACTCCGTTAACATCGGTAATATACCTCAGTATACATTGCCAATCTCAACAACAACCTTTGGCGATTATATATATGCCGGTCTAGATTATGGCTACATTGCCTTTCCGGTAGAACAGATTGACCAGCAAATTATCAATAAATTCCTTGGGGTATCAAATTCAACCGACACCATGACCGGCAACCCATTACCCAGCCCAAGCTCGATTAACGTAAATGTCGTGAATGGCAGCGGCACGCCTAACCAAGCCTCTCAGACTGCGTCAGCCTTACAAGCCCTGGGCTTCAATATAGTGGGCAAAAACGGCACGGCCACGCCTCTTAGCTCCGAAACGGTCGAGACGGTCGTTAATTATGCCGGCTCAAGCACCGAAGCAGATGCCGAAGCAGTCGCCAGACAGCTAACGGGTCCTGTAATACTTTCACAGAACGCTACCATGGTCACGCCAGGATCAGCCGTAACTGTTCTTACGGGAACCGGGGTAACAGTTAACTCTCCTCCTAGTAACGCAAGCGCATCTACCCCTAGCTCCTCCGCTCAATCCTCAGCAAGTACTTCAGCCGCATCATCGTCTACCAACGCAGCAGTGGTTACAGGGCTTGCGGTTCCAAATTCAGCAACCCAACCCCTGGCTCCCTGGGATCCCCGCGCTTGTACTCCTTAGCTGTAGATTAATGCTTCAATTGAGTCTTTAGAAATTCCAATATCTCACTTTGATTTTTCAATTCCACGGCCTGATTCCTTAACTCGGTCATCTGTTCGTCCTGCAAATTAGCAAGATACGTAAGTGTCTTATGGTCACTCTCGGCTTTGGCGTCCTGCTGGCTTTGTATAACATTTTGACCAACCATGATGATAGGAAGTAGCACCAACTGGAGAAAGTTTTGCGATATCCAGGCGACAAGCGCAATTAAACTTGCTGAAATCAACCAATGCGGAAAAATGGTTAATTTAGAAAAAACAAGATGTAGTATTGCCGGTAACGAGAACAATGACAATAGCGCGAACAAATAGCCGGTCCACATCGTACCAACACCTTTGGTGATTTTTACCGCTACCTTATCATTAAACTTGCCGACACCTTTTAATTCTTTCTTCAGTAATTTTTTAGGGTGTACAACATTATCATTCGGCCTAAGTGTATCCATGCGTTATATCATAGCATCAGCCATCTAACCATGCAGCAAGTTCTAGGATTCATAAATTAATACCACACTTGAAGATGGATTTTGGAACAAGATATGTTCTGAGTTTATGTCGGCAGCCCGTAGATGTAGTTTAAGTCACAAAGAGATATCTCATCTAAGCTTTTATAGTTGGTAATAATAGACTTACTGGTTCTTCTCGTTAAAGTTTTAGGCACACAAAACTCACCACTAGACTCACTTAAGTTTCTTGCACCATCATAAATACGAGCTCCGACATTCGCTACGAGTTCAGTGACAACAATAACACCAAGCGATAATGCTGCTTTCCATTCGACATTAGTGTTATGGCCAAAGACTCCCCGCATAGAAGAAATCTCTATAAGCGCGAATAAAGATGCGCTGAATATAACCACCAACGCAGAAATTTTTTCAATTGTCCTTATGGGTTTAGTTTTTGTGTTAGTTCATTGGCGGTACTCAAATAGATCGTAGATGATCCGGCAGAGTTAGACATTTTTGTCTCCTTTGTTGTTAATTGTTTTGGTAATAACTAGTTTACTGGAGAACCGGCGATGTCCTTATCGGTACTGGTGCTATTCGAATTGGAATCTAGGGTATTGCGATTGACAATGATACTATCATGTGTTATACTGTATAACATGAAAAACAATGATAGATTACACGATAGATTACCCATTAGTAAGAAATTAGGAATCGTTATGGCACTATCTTCATTGGCTTTAGCTAGTGATGGTGCAAGCCCTGAAGTAAGTGCTTCTGTTCGTCCGCAAGCACAAGCAGTACGTGCTGAAAAGTCTCAAAAGAACGAAACACCATTCCACGTATTAACTGGTCTTGTTGCTGCTCTTGATAGGGGCGATGAAGTTAGGGTCGCTGCTAGAGAAATTAAAATACCCGGCCCTATAAGTGAAGCTAAGGGTAGCCCGATCGTGTTTAAGGCAAATGGCCAGGAATACCTTGCCTATACACAGGAACAAAGGCCTAACTTTAACCAAAAGAGACCAGCAGATGTAGCCGGTGATATGGCAATAGTCAAAGAGCCTACCGCTGACGCACATATGCCGTTAGAATATGCCCACCTTGATAAGGCTGACATTTTAGTTAATGAGGATGAAATGCCTGTCGGATATTCTACGGGTGGCGAAACTACTGGTAAGTAATTAGCCATTCACCAAATAACGATAGTTTGGCTATTCTTAACGATTGCAAATTTTATTATCTGCGCTTATGCTTAAAGCATGAATAAAATATCTGAAAATCAAAAAGGTTTCACCGCAATAGAAGGTTGCTAGATTCCAGCTGGAAATGCACCACTAGCTTTTAGGACTTGATCTGGTGTTTTGTAGCCTAGTCGTTTCCTTGGCCTAGTATTGAGCTGCTTGACGGCAAGGTCAAGCATTTTCTGGGTAATACTTTCAAACCTCATC
>DAHXLE010000019.1 GCA_027371825.1 Candidatus Saccharimonadota bacterium | reverse complement strand
CTAGGATTTAACTTGTAGTTCATACCTCTCTGTAAAGTTTGAACATTCTCAATATCACACATTTCGCGATATGAAATAACACTATCCCTAATAATCAAATTTTTACGCACTTCGTTCTCCTTTGGTGCAAGTCTTAGCTGGGGAAACGGGATTCGAACCTGGTATAGTACATTAACGTCCAATTTTTGAACTCGTCCTATACTAGCTTACATTTCAACACTGTCAAAATGATTTATTAACTAACGCACATTCAATAAATGAGGTTGATTAACCGCGATAGTTGGGCGCAAGTAGCTTTTGTGTTTTTCTATAGCCGCACGAGCTGCAGGATCCATCGTAACTGTTGTTTCTTCCCAATTTCGTAGCACGGGCCAAACTCTGCTGCGTTTCACTGTCTCGTCATCCATATGGGATCTTATATAGGCCAAGGCCTTTGCATTATCTAACGTCAGATCATCATTTAGACAACCAGCCTCACGATAATCGGCGTAAGTTAAGCCAGGGTGTTTATTGCCAGCTATATGCACACCTTCATAATAAGTAATTGCCATGTCAAGTGCCCAGAATAAATCGGCGACCACTATGTGGCCGTACGCCTCAATAGGCTTACCGCGTTGTGCCTCGAAAAGCAATCCATCGTCACGCCTAAACATGTCCCCGTTATACCGCACACTAACTTCCGGGTAGTATGCTGGCCGGCGCTGTTGCGTAACAGGTCGCTTATCATGGTCTCTCTAATACTAAGTGAACGCGAAAGGTAGTAAGACGGCTTGGCATCTGCAAGGTAGTTATAAGATGAATCTTCGCCGCCATCCAATGACAACTCGGCTACCGATTCCCTAGAACTTCCATTACTGCCGTCAGCACCGACCCGAACGAACAGTCTGCCAACCAAGTTCTCTCCAACTCTGCTACCTTCAGCAAAGACCATTGGACTAAGGATTATTTCGCCATCTTCAGCCTCATCGCGGCTATGGGCATGTCGATTACAGTGTGTGGCGACTGATTTGCTAAGACGATTAGCTCCATCAGCGATTAAGCTGGCGAGTTCTCTAGTAGATGAGGCCCTAATAGCCCTCAGCGCATAGTCCGGCGGCGCATTCCAGTCAATCGTCTCAGGTGTGGGACTTTCTTCATTCACGGCACCGGCGAAAAGCTTCATTGCAACTTCTCCTGCTAGCATACTAGCTGCAAGCGTATCACGCCCAAAAAGTTCTTCAGCACCAGCTTGAGCTGCTCTCATCACTTCAGCTTCAGTGAACTCTCGATCTGTCATATCTAAACTTTACACCATTGTATTTGTATTTCAAAGCATAACTTGAATTGATTTTATTAACGTGAGATTCGAACCTTACCACCCCTGTAACCCAACTTTTGTTCAAAATAAATAAAGCACATCATTCGTGCTCATATTAATACATAAAGCTTTGATTAACAGATTCAGCGAGGCATTACGGTCACCTTTGGCGCAATGCTTGGCTGGGATGGTAGGAATCGAACCTACGATCTCCTCGTCCAGAGCGAGGCGCCTTACCGCTGGGCCACATCCCATTACACTCAAAGATTATACAAAAGGCTCTAATATATAACCAGTGGCGAGCTACTGGAATGCAGTTGTTTGCATAGCTTAAGGTTCAGGCTGGTTTAACCTATCTTTTGCAGAAATCCATACTTTGTAGATCGCTGGTTAAATTCGCACAATATCTTGCTATACGTAGCTCTGGTGCCGAAAATAACGCCTCGTCTATATAATTAAAGGATTGCTCACAACGCCTAATTGTTAGCACAGAACATTTTTTTTCGTGAAATCATCGGGTTTGATGCCACAATCGCAAGCTTATGATACGATCATATTCTATCGGGGATAGTCTTTGATCTGAGGTGATGTTTGTTGGCTATTGAACTCGAGTAGACAAATAATATAAGTTCAGTGTATATTAAACATAACCGATACATACGAGGATGGTGATGCGTTCTGATAATCGAGAAATAAACCTACATGCTAAATCGGCACAGTCATTAATTCGACGATCATCAAGATGGTTGGTGTTTTCTGTGGTAAAAATTTTCAGACCTCTCAGAGCAGCATTTAAATATATTCATACCAAAACAATCAAACGTTTTCACGGTATACTCTTGTCTAAATTCAGACTATATGCTCGTTGGTGGAAGTGGGAGTACCACAAACATGTTCACATAACACTGGCAAGCAGCGCTGCTATAGCATTGGTTGTTATAAGTTTGTTAAATATGCAAGGTGCACTTGCCCTTTCTGCCTGGACACAAAGCGACTGGAGTGGCGGTATAGGCTCGTCGGCTACGAACCAGTATTCATCATCTGCTGGTGTTAATACATCAACGGCAAACCAAGTCACTTTGTCACAGACAGCTAATTGGTACAACTCGGCCTGGGCATATCGTAAGCAAATTACCATAGATCACACTAAGGTTAATGCTAGTCAAACTAATTTCCCTGTTTTAATTAGTGAGTCTTCTGATGCTGACTTGCAATCGTATGCTCAACCTTCGGGGAACGATATCCTTTTCACGGCATCCGATGGTATTACGAAATTAAATCACGAGATAGAAAGTTATAATTCAACAACCGGTGCGTTGATAGCTTGGGTGGATGTTCCGGCTCTTTCGTCAACGGTCGACACGCAATTATATATGTATTACGGTAACCCGAATGCCTCCAACCAACAAGACGCTCCGGCTACTTGGAACGCTAATTATGTCGGGGTGTGGCATTTAGGCGCAAACGGCACTAACCTAAATACTAATGATTCAACCGCCAATGGTAACAATGGCACTAATACATTGGCATCATTAGCTACCGGGCAGATTGGTGGAGCGGCTAGCTTTAACGGTAATGGTAGCAGCATATCTACGCCGCTAGTCCAAAACTCGGCTATACAATATAGCGTTAGCGCCTGGATAAAAACAACCTCAGGAGGAGTAATAGAACAAGACAGGGGGTCGAGTGGCGCTGGACATAGCTTAACTCTGAGTCTAGGGTATGGCTGCGGCATAGGTGCCGGAGAGTTAGGCTTTTTTGACGACACCAATGCTACATGTATAGGCGTTGCATCAACGTATACGTTTAATGACGGGCTTTGGCATTATGTTGAGGGAACATGGTCAGCCGGTAGCGGATCAGCCATAGCTTCAAGTCAGTTCCAGTTATATGTTGATGGTCAGGCGGTCCCAACGACAGCAATCTCAATTGGTAATGACGCGTCTCCGTTAACGGGATCCGGAGGTACTATTATCGGATATCATCAAGCTTGGTCTAACTATTTTTCCGGATTGATTAATGATTTGAAGATCTCTGATGTTAGCAGGTCCGCATCCTGGATTAACACATCATACAATAACCAATTTTCGCCCTCGACTTTTGAAACGTTTTCTTCAGTACAGGGGGAATATCAATCGACCGGTAGCTTAGTCTCTAATATCTTTAATACTGGAATGGCTGAAAACTGGGCAACCCTTTCATATTCCGATAATGTACCGGCCGGTACTACTGTTGGTGTATTGGTTAGGGCTGGTAACCAACCCGATTTGTCGGACGCTCCGGCTTTTAGTACGTGTTCAACTATTGCCTCGGGTGGTGCAATTAGCTCAACGTGTGCTCCAAACAAAAGCCAGTATGTTCAATATGAGCTAGTCTTTACCTCAAACGGTGGAGCTACGCCAACCCTGACGTCTATCGGGATTAACTATTCTCCTTCCGACACCGTACCCCCTCCCGTTAATGCATCAAACTTAGCGATGTATATAAGTAACGGCGGCGCTTCGGTGTCTAGCGATCAATGGATTAATGTTTATCCGTATGTTACCTGGACGGCCGGCGCGGATAATACCGGCGGATCCGGTATCCAGGGCTACTGTCTTTACCTAGGCCAGGATCCTACCGGTAACCCGATAACTACGAAGGGATACTTAGGCGCCAGTCCAATTAATACTGGAGGAGCTTGTCAATATGTGGTCAGTACTACATCTGTTGATCTGTCCATATCGGGTGTGATTGGCACTCCTCTCACTACCTCTACGAGTCCCTATTATCTGAATATTGTAGCCATAGATAATGCCGATAATGTATACACCGGTACTCCGGCGCAATTTGAATTCAGGTTTGACAATACCCCTCCCGTTAATCCGGCCTTCGTAAGTGCACCTTCCGAGTTTGTGTCGAGCAAGAGTGTTGATTTAACCTGGCCAACTACCGGTCCTGATGCTGCGAGTGATACGGCTTCGGGAGTCGCGGGTCTGCAGTACCGAATCGGTGCTAACGGTATCTGGTACGGAGCCAATCATACCGGTACCCAGGACGCCACCGATCTTCTGCCCAATAACGGATCTTATACGACGGTATCTACCCCGGATTATGCCAACTTAGTCGAGGGGGATAATATAGTTTATTTCAGAACATGGGACAATGCCGGGAATGTTTCATCTGTCTATACTACGGCAGTAATTAAGATTAACACTACCTCTCCGTCCAGCCCGCAGAATCTCGTTGCTACGCCTTCTGTTAATACAACCAATTCCTTTGCGTTCTCCTGGTTGGAACCGGCTAGTTTTGAGGGTAGTGCTTCCAATATCACCTATTGTTATACCATCAACGTTCTACCAACCTCTACGAATTGTACCTATACTGCCGCCGGCCAGACTTCGCTAAGCGTTGGTGCTTACGCGACCGAACCCGGCGATAACACGGTATATGTAGTAGCGAAGGACGAAGCTGGTAACATTAATTACGCTACTGCAGCCAGCGCGACATTCACTGCCAATACGCCTGCTCCCGGAGTGCCGCTCAATATGAACATAGCAGACATTTCGGTCAAGGCAAATAGCCTATGGAAACTGGCGCTATCATGGGAGAGTCCATCGACGGTGGGAGCCGGTATTGCGACCTATCGGGTGTACCGCTCAACCGACGGTATTCATTTCTCGGATATTGCTTCAACCGCCGGGTCTAGTTACGTAGACACAGGACTCAATCAACAGACCTATTACTACGAGATTGACGCATGTGACAGTGCCAACAACTGCGGAGCTTTAACCGCCCCCGTGAGTATGTATCCGACCGGTAAATACACACAGCCGGCGAATCTGCTCGTCGGACCAACAGCCACCGTTAGCACGCGCAGTGCTAACATATCTTGGACTACGGACAGGAACAGCGATAGCAGCGTAGAGTATGGGTTGTCTTCAAACGACTATTTGCCAACCGCTGCGGCCAATACAGACCAAGTAGTGTCGCACAATCTGACTCTGAATAACCTAAATGCCGGTACTACATATTATTATCGTGCACTCTGGACCGATGGTGACGGTAATACCGGTACGTCATTAGAGTATGAATTCACTACTTTGCCAGCTCCGACCGTCAGTAATGTTGTGGTTAGTGGAGTAAATCTGCACGATGCTTCTATAACATTTACTGTCGACAACGCTAGCCAGGCTAAACTGTACTATGGTCCCAACGGCAGTTTTGCCAATACACAGCTAATCAATACATCTTCAAGCGTATCGTCGTATACTGTGCCAATTTCAGGTCTGACCGCCGGAACGACCTACACTTTTAAAGTAAATCCGTTCGATGCGCAGGGAAACGAATATGATCAAACTATATTTTCTTTCTCAACGCCCCCAGCTCCTGCTATTACCAATGTTGCCTTCCAGCCTGTTCCCGGAGCGTTAACCGGCACAGAGCAGATAAGCTGGACAACCAACGTGCCGACTACCTCTCAAATAAGTTATTCTCTTCAGGGACAGTCCATATCGACCGGACTTTCGGCAATTGACCCGGCTATGACAACTAATCATCTTATGACGATCGAGAATCTGAATTACAATACGCCATACCAGATTATAGCTACCTCTCAAGATAGTTTGGGTAATATTGCTACATCAGATTTACAAATTTTCCACACCGGCCTAGATACTCGTCCTCCGATAGTTTCTTCGGTCGTTGTTCAACCTAGCATACGAGGAACGGGTGCATCTGCCAGTGGCCAGATCATAGTCTCTTGGAAAACAGACAAACCTGGCACCTCCCAAGTAGCATACGGACAGGGTAGCAGTGGTGGTTACTCTTCTAAGACAGCAGAAGATACTACCCTGGTCACTAATCATGTAGTGGTCATATCCAATTTACCTACCTCGGAAGTCTTTCACCTAGAAGCGATTTCCCTAGACAATGCAGGCAACACGGGCGTTTCGTCCAATCAGACCACAATAGTAGGACAGGCCACCGACAGCGCGTTGTCTATAGTGTTTAACGCTTTGCAGGCAGTGTTCGGATTGTAGAAAATTCTATGACAATATATACTTCACTCAAAATAACCATAAGAAGTTTAAGCCTGAAGCGATGAGATGACCGAATCACTGATTATATCCCATAACATAGAAAAACGATTTACCGGCAAAGGAGGCGTCGTCGAAGTATTGCACGATGTAGACTTTACGATTCCACGGGGTAGCTTTACGATCATCTTTGGACCGTCTGGTAGTGGGAAGACAACCCTTCTAAATGTTCTTTCCGGTCTTGAGCCGCCGACCAAAGGACACATCACAATCGATGGGCAGGATTTATATCAACTAAACAGTGACGAGCGATCGCATTTTCGGGCTCAGACTATGGGGATTGTACATCAACAGAACTATTGGATTAAGAGTTTGAGCGTTGTCGATAATGTTGCTATGCCATTGTATTTAGCCGGAAAAGATAAGAGATCGGCATCACTAATGGCGCTAGAGAGCTTAGATCGTGTCGGCATGAAAGAATTCGCCAATAGACTTCCGACTATTCTCTCGGGAGGCCAGCAGCAAAGAGTTTCAATGGCAAGAGCTCTAGCTTCGGGCAAAGAACTTATCTTGGCCGATGAACCAACGGGGAATCTTGATTCAAAAAACGGTACCATGATAATCGATCTGTTGATGTCGATACGAAATGATCTAAATCGTACAATCATTCTAGTTACGCATAATATTGAATATCTACCGCTTTCCGACAAACAACTATACATACATGATGGATATGTAACCGAAGGCTCAAGGGGGGAGAGAATGCCCCCGGAAATATTAGACTCGCTCAAAGCTCAAATAGCTAGCTTAACTGGTATGCAAGAAGGGAAGAGATAAATTAATATGCGTGTTCCAGCTGTGTTTAAGCGCCATAAAAAACGTCTAAGGTCGGTAATCAGGCCACGGATTTTGACATACATTGCCCTTAAGAATTTGTTCTCGAAACGATTGCGCTCAGCATTAACGATCATAGGTATTGTTATCGGAATTGGTGCGATAGTATTTCTGGTATCGTTAGCGTTGGGACTTAGAAGCGTAGTCGACCAACAGGTAATTGGATCAAAATCTGTAAAAGCTATCGATGTCACTACTCCAAATTCAGCCATTATTCCGCTAGACAATGCCCGAATTAATAAGATTAAAGGTTTCGCGCATGTCACGCAAGTTGCTCCTGCGTATATTCTTCCCGGTAAGGTTTCAGAGAATGGTTCATTAACGGATGTCGTGGTATATGCCACCAATTCTACATACGTGGGGCTAAGCGCGTTAAAGTTTGTCGGTGGTAATTCCCGTATTACCAACAATTCGGCTATCGTCAGTACCTCTTTATTAAGTTTAATAGGTCAGTCATCACCAAAGAGTGCTATAGGTAAACAGCTTGATTTAACGGCAACTCTTTCTTCGGCCAGCGGTACTTTAACAAAACCGTTCGAGGAAAAACTAATCGTATCGGGTGTTGCCAACATAGGCTCAGGTATAGCCGTGTACATTAGCAGCGCGCCCTTACAAGCCATGGGTGACGACAACTACGGTCAAATTAAGGTAGTTGCCGACAACCGCAGCAATGTACCTACCATTAGATCACAAATTGCCGGTCTTGGTCTAACTACGGCGTCACCTCTGGATACCTTGAGTGAGATTAATAATATTTTTACAATTTTTACTTTTGTGGTTATCGGTTTTGGTGGGATTGGCCTTATTATTGCGTCACTGGGTATGTTTAATACACTAACTATATCATTGCTGGAGCGCACTAGTGAGATCGGGCTACTTATAACCATGGGGGCCAGAAAGGCAGATGTCCGTCGCCTGATGATAATTGAATCGTTGTTACTTGCTACGATCGGTGGTTTAGGTGGCTTGTTTGTAGCCTGGCTGCTCGGGACGATCATAGACACTATACTTACTCATTATGCCGGCGACCATGGCATACAGAATACTATTCATGCCTTTTTGATCACCCCGTTGCTGCTACTTATTACGGTGGTCTTTGTCTTTCTTATAGGCTGGGTTGTCGCGCTATATCCGTCGCGACGGGCAGCCAGAATCAACCCGATCGATGCTCTGCGTCACGAGTAGAATCTTTGTCTTGACCGTCGTTGCCTGGAAAAAAATTAATGTTCTCTAGTTCTTTCGGCAAAAATGTGGTTTTAAATCCAGCCCGCCAATAATATTTTTCTACCGGCTCCGCATTGTCCGTAGTTAACGGAGTAGAATTCCTCAGTTGTTGCGGTACGGGTAGCTCAGGGTAAGTCCTAGCAGTTTGCAAAGCTGCCGACATAGCATTAGCTATCGTACGCGATTTGCCGGTCTTTGCAAGGACTGTTGCGCAGTGAAATAAATTATACCTGCACTCAGGCATACCTATTATATCTACCGCGTTAAATGTCGCAACGGCTAGATTAAGAGCGGCTGTTGCAGCTAATCCGACGTCTTCGCTGGCAAAAATTACCATACGTCGAGCGATAAACTTAGGATCTTCGCCGGCTTGCAACATACGCGCCAGATAATATAGCGCAGCGTTAGGATTACTGCCACGCATTGACTTAATGAAGGCACTTATTAAATTGTAATGATTATCGCCACGTTTATCGTAGCTTGGTAATTTTTTTTGGGCTGCTGTTGCTACTACGTCAGCGGTGATGACTTTATCGGTCAGCGCCAGACTAAGCTCGAGTGTTCCGAGGGCTGTCCTGGCGTCTCCTCCTGATAGTTCGGCGATAAGATTGCGGCTTTTTTTCGGCAGTCTTTTGACGGAAATATCTTCGGCTTTTGCGGCCTTATCTATCACTTTTAATATTTGCTCAAACGTCAATTGTTTTAAGACGAGAACGCGGCTTCTTGATAACAAGGGGTTAATTATTTCAAAGCTTGGGTTTTCGGTTGTAGCACCGATAAGATACAACGTACCATCTTCGACGTATGGTAAAAATGCATCTTGCTGAGCTTTATTGAATCTGTGTATTTCGTCTATGAACAGAACGGTTTTTTGACCTAAACGTCTATTTTGTTTAGCTTCTTCGACGACCTTAAGAACATCTGACTTACCGCTGTTTACGGCGCTGAGTTCTATAAACTTAGCTGAAGTTTCAGCGGCAATTATTCTTGCTAAGGTTGTTTTACCGCTGCCCGGCGGCCCCCATAATATCAAGTTCACTAAACTCTTACGATTAATTAATTCAGAAATAATCTTTCCGGGACCAATTAAATGATCTTGTCCGACAACCTCGGTGATTGTATTGGGTCTCATTTTCTCGGCTAACGGTATAATGTCCATACGTATACTATATACAATCTAGTTGAAACTGATACTGCCCGGCGGCCCATACAATCGTTCATCCACAGATTAAATTAAAAATCATTCATAGAATCACACCATCGCAACAGTTGCTCTATTGCAACTATCAAGCCTTCAATTGATAGCTAAACGTGTCGTCTATGCAATATTTTAAGCGGAGTGCTTAAAAATTTAACAACTAGTCTTATAATAAGCTAATGATTCAAGGATCAGCTTATTGGTCACGGATCGTTGCAGTATCTTTTGCTTCGACTGCACTTTTATTGCTTGCCTATCTATGCCCGAGTACATTAAGATTTTTGGATCTTTTACTGTTTGGTAGCATTCTTTTAATAGTGATATTAGCGGCGATATCTAAACGCTTCATATTCGTTGAAGATATCAGGAGTTTTGCATGAGTAGTGTCAATTCACAGTGGGTATCATGGAGTATTGCTCTGTATGTGGCATGGGCCCTGGTATTGATAGTCAGATGGAAGATAAAGCGACCTAAAGACTTTAAGACACTATTATATGTATTTTATGGTTTTGTCATAGGTTGGCTGACAACAACGATCAAGTTTATGCTAATCAATAAATAATTATCTATCAGACAAATCACGAAAAAATGCTGTTTAGCCAATTTAAAAAACTTGCTTAAATATTATGGTTATGGCATAATTAAAGCAATTGGAACTAGAATTTTAGTATTAGTATTAGATAGTGTACTTTTTGACGGAAAATTAATAAGAATAAAATGCAAGAAACTCACCAAGATCCAGCCAAGATACGCAACATAGCTGTCATTGCTCATGTCGATCATGGTAAAACTACTTTGATAGATGGGCTATTAAAGCAATCTAAGACTTTTCGCGATAACCAGGCCGAGATGTCACAGACATTAATAATGGACAGCATGGATCAAGAAAGGGAGCGTGGTATCACTATCACGGCGAAAGTAACCGCTGTTCAGCATGGCGAATACAGGATTAACATTATCGATACCCCCGGGCATGCCGATTTCAGCGGTGAAGTAGAACGGACTCTTAACATGGCGGACGGCTGTCTTCTCATAGTAGATGCCGTCGAAGGTCCGATGTCTCAGACTAAGTTTGTGTTAGAAAAAGCTCTCGAAGGTGGTCTACGCCCGATAGTTGTTATTAATAAAATTGACAAAACCGGGTCGAGAGTAACAGAAGTTGAGGATGAACTTGCCAATCTTTTCTTAGAGCTTGCCGTACACGAGGACCAGCTTCATTATCCCGTATATTACGCTATCGGCAGAGAAGGGAAATCTTGGGAGACCTTACCGTCCGATCCACTCCATGCACCAGCTGATCTGAACACGATTTTCGACGCTATTATAGCTCAGATACCGGCTCCAAAGGTCGTATTGGATGCTCCGTTTCAAATGCTTGTTACGGCATTGGCATGGGATAACTTCAAAGGTAAGTATGCTATAGGTAGAATATCGCGCGGCCAAATCATACCCAGTACATTAGTGATGCTTTGCAAAAAAGACGGAACATTCGAAAGAGCCAAGGTAGATCAGATATACTCATCGCAGGGGCTAAACCGCAGCGAGGTTAAAATAGGGATTGCCGGTGACATAGTGCAGCTCACCGGTATAGAAAAAGCCAGTATAGGCGAAACGATTACGGACGTTGATCATCCCGAAGCTTTACCGACAATCGAGGTTGAAGCACCAACACTTGAAATATACTTAGGGCCTAATACCAGTCCATTCAAAGGCAAAGAAGGAACATTTACTACTAGTCGACAAATCGGAGAAAGACTTCAGCGAGAACTTGAGATTAACGTCGGTCTTAGAGTCAGAGACAATGGAATTGGTTTTACGGTTTCAGGTCGAGGCGAGCTACACCTTGGCGTGTTAATCGAATCGATGAGGCGTGAGGGCTATGAATTTGAAGTCGGTCGCCCGGAGGTTATTACTGTCAAAGAGAATGGCAAGGAAGTTGAACCGGTAGAAGAGGTGATAATTGAAATACCGGGCGAGTATGTAGGCACCATACAGATGGAGCTTGGACAAAGGCGTGCTAATCTTAAGGAGCAATTTGCCTCAGAGTCTAAAGGAGTTATCAAGTTGGTATACGAGATGCCGACCAGAAATTTACTCGGTCTTCGCAGCCTACTAATGACCGCTACTAAGGGAACTATTATTATGAATTCATTGCTGATAGGCTACCAACCGGTCTCGGTGGCCCTGAAGCAGCTTAGAAACGGTGTATTAATATCATATGAAACAGGCGTAACAATGCCATATTCTTTGGAGACCGCCGAGGCTCGAGGTACGTTATTTATTGGACCGGCTCAAAATGTCTATGCCGGACAGATCATCGGGCTTAACAATAGAGTCGAAGATCTGGAAATAAACGTTTGTAAAGCCAAACACTTAACAAATATGCGTAGCAAATCTTCTGACGGTACAGTTCAGCTGACACCACCGGTCGTTTTTAGCCTTGAGCAGTGTCTTGATTTTATTGAAAATGACGAACTATTAGAGGTCACGCCACTGAACTTAAGGTTGCGCAAAAGAGAGCTAGATCCACTTAAGAGAAAAAGGCACAAAAATTAATTTAGTTGTACAATATTTACTATAAGATAAGGAGGGGTTATGGTAATTGTCTGGAGTTTTTTGGCCGGATTATTCATGGTATACGGTCTGCCATATTTTTTTAGCGGTGTCAGAGGTAAGACTCATCTTACCCCATTCGGTAACTCATCATCACAGGCTAATGTTGTTTGGGGCTGGTTGATTATAATAGTCGGGGCAATATTTTTACATCTTGCGCATAATCATGCACACCCGATACGAGGTTTTATATTCTTTGCCGCAGGAGCGCTAGTTGCCGGGTTGATAACATCCAGCTATTGGCCTAAACACGAGGCGAAGCGCAGCCGTAACAAGTAGTTCATAAAGTTGTTTTGTATAGACGGGGGTGTGCGTCTGCGAATGGGAACAAAGACATTTGAACCATTTTTTATGTGATAGTGGTTATCAAGGCATACCTTAGAGTAGTTATAGTCAGGTGATTTGCGGTAAGAACCTGCAACGGTCAATCGTTGAGATGAAGATAAGTACGTAAAACGACTTCTCTTTGTCGATTAGGCAATTTACTGTAATTGTCCATTGCTATATAATCGCACCCTATATGGACAAAATTACCGTTGCGGTGCTTGTCGGTACGGCCAGAGAATTAAGACTGTCTATATTTGCTGCTAAATACATAGCGGAATACGGGAAAAAACTTCCGAATACCGAAGTAATACTAGTTGATCCGCAAGAATTTAACTTTCCTCTTGACGGCAATGATCTAGAATACAAAGATCCTAGATATACAGAAATAACAAGAAGAGCAGATGCGTTTTTTATCATCATACCCGAGTATAACCATAGCTTCTCCGGATCCCTAAAGCGCATGCTGGATAGCGAGTTCGATACATATAATCATAAGCCGGTGGCATTAGCGGGAGTTAGTAATGGGGGATGGGGTGGTACAAGAGCCGTCGAATCAATGGTTCCGGTCGTTAGGGAGTTAGGGATGGTTGCTATTAGCTTTGACGTATACTTTCCAAGAATTCAGGAAATTTTCGACAACAGTGGCAAAATAAGGCCCGATCTTAAAAAACACTATGATCAGTCTATCGGTTCACTGTATAGCGAACTTATTTGGTTTGCTAAAATATTGAAAGCCAACAGATCCTCGAATTAATCATTACCACAGACAACATTGAGCGCAGCTTAAGGACGGCAGTGGTATAATGGTTATTGTTTTTAAGTAACCTGATCGTACATATATGCAAAATAAATCCAAGACCAACAACTCACATACGTCCAGCTATCGAGCGGGATCGTCTAATGGTCGCGGCCGGTATTCGGATGTGTCGTCTCCGGCCGGCAGACCTAAGCGTTACAGAAAATGGTTTTACGCTATAATTTTGTTGGCTTTGGTAGTATGGCTGACGGTTTTTTCACCATTCTCTACGCGCACGATATCGGATAATAAACCTTTACAGAAACAACCGACATCATCTCAACCCCAGATAGTCGTAAAACCCGTCAGTACTGTGTGTACCGGAAATACCATTACCAATCTTATAGTCGTGAGCATATCTCAGAGACATTTGTGGGCATGTGGCCTGAGTGCAGTGTTGTTTAACTCGCCGGTTGTGACTGGCATGGAACAGTATCCTGCAGATTTGACTCCACCCGGAACTTACCATATATACGCCAAAGAAACAAATATCTACCTTAAAGGCTCCGATACTACCGGTAGCTGGGATGATTATGTCAATTATTGGATGCCATTTTTGTTTAATAGCTATGGAGCTTACGGCCTTCACGATGCTACCTGGAGAGCAGCTAACGCTTTCGGTAATATTAGTCCATACTCCAATAATGCCTCCCATGGTTGCGTAGAACTGCCTCTGGCGACCGCCAGGTGGATATATAACTGGGCTCCGATTGGTACGACTGTCACTATAGAGAGTTAAGGGGTAACATAAAGATTATGTTGGCAGTGGTTATTTTGCTTAGCGTACTTCTTGTGGCTGCAATACTTGGATTGTTGTTGGCCAAATATAAACGTTCGCCTTCGGAATCAACTCTTATGCTAAAGGCTGACATAGCTGAGTTAAATAAGACTGTTGATAGTTTTAAAGAAGGTCTTCAGAAGCAATTGAATGATCAGCTTGGGCTAAATAATAGACAGGCTAATGCCCAGTTCCAAGCCAGCGCTAAGATAATTAGGGAAGTTACTGAGAAACTAACTGAGTTAGACAGGACAAACAAGAGTGTCGGTGATGTAGCGGCTGAGCTGAAAACGCTGCAAAACGTACTCTCTAATCCAAAACAGCGTGGCGTTTTAGGTGAGTATTACTTGGAACAGGTCATCAAAGATATGCTGCCTCCGGGTACCTTCGAGCTTCAATATAAAATGGGTCCCGGGCTAATCGTCGATGCCGTAATAAAATTAGACGGTAAAATCCTGCCGATAGACAGTAAGTTTTCGCTTGAGAACTATACTCGCTTACTGAATGCATCATCCGACCAACGTTCTACTTTTGAAAAGCAATTTTTATCGGATCTGAAGCGGCGCATAGACGAGACAGCAAAGTATATCAATCCGGCTAAAGGTACTCTCGACCAAGCTTTAATGTTTATTCCATCCGAGACTATTTATTACGATTTGCTGGCCGGTCGAGTCGGGCTTGAAGGTGTAAGCGGGCAGAGTTTAATGCACTATGCAGCCGCTGAAAAAAAAGTAACCATTGTCGGGCCAAGTACTTTGGCGGCTATGTTGCAGATTATTCTTCAAGGGCTCAGATCACTTCAGATACAAAATGATACCGACAAGATCAAAAAAAATATAGAGCAACTCGGTAAACATTTACTTGCGCATAACGGGTATATGCAGAAACTGGGAGCGTCGCTGGGTAGTGCCGTCGGTCATTTTAATACTACCTATAGGGAACTTAGTAAAATAGACAAAGATGTCGTAAAAATAACCGATACGTCTTCAGTGGTTGAACCTATAGAATTAAATAAACCGTCTCTAGAAGAATAAATACTTACAATAAAGCTCGAAGAGCTAGCTGTGACACCTTTTTGGAAGTACCGGGGACACGTGACGTTTCTGCTAATGCACCGGCAGCAGACAGACTTATAGCTTGTTTAGCAACGAATCGTAAATGTCCGGTGTTAAGTTTTCCGACTCTACTGTCCGATGTCTCAATACCCTGCTTTGCAGCCGAGAGTTTTTCGGTCCGTACACCAGGTAATAATCTAAGGCCTTCTATAGATAAAGATGTGGCTTCTTTGGCGTTTTGTACCATAGCTTCGACAAAAGCCATATTTTTTATAGACATAATACCGTACGGATCATCGGCGTCAATGCCTTCCATGGCTCGAGCATACGATTCCCGGGCATCAGTATAGAGCGAATGATCATACTCCTCGTTCACAATCAGCCTTCCTAATCTAATACCGACCGTACGTAAGTGATTTAAATGTGTTGCTCGAATCTCTCGTTTAGACGATGGATCATCACCCGACAACAGCCTAATAGATTCGTTATACCACTTTGTCGAACGATCGGTATAGTCTAACCCATACTGACCTCTTTCGGCTTGTAATTCTCCGTGCGACGCTGCTTCGCCGGCGGCTGTAGGGTCGGTATTGCGATAGCAATCCTCCATGGCTAGGTCGTAAGCTGCGGAAGCGTAGCGCTCCCCTGTTACGCCGCCTGAAACGTTGGTCTGACTTTGGGCAAGAAGATATCTTACGTCGTAGGCTTTTAGTGACGGGGTATATGGTATGCCGAGTTTATTTAAATTCATAAAAATACCTCATAAACAGGACTATTTATAGCATGGCTATGACAAAAGGTCAATAATCAGCGCGGCGCTCCAGGAAAAATTGTCGGTACCAGCACCTTCACCGTTTAAGGGGTCAAAGTATTCGAAGAAGCCCCCGGCTGTCTCTACCATTTCTATCGTGCTATCCTTAAGTGCTTCAGCGTGATCATTAAACCCATACCTACGAAGTCCGTCAATAATTAACCAGTTCATATTTATCCAAGTAGGACCTTGCCAATAACGTTTGGGATTAAAAAGCGGAGAATCTAAAGGCGCACTGGGAACGGGGTACGCCGGGCCAAAACGGTGCTCATTCTCTAGCAACCTGACGATTGTTTCGGCACGTTCCTGACTAATGGATCCTGCATAAAGCGGCATTAGCGCTGCGACCGACGACTCTTTGAGTAACCGGTGAGTCACAAAGTCTCTGGAAAAATACTCGGAGGCATAAGGATCAAAGAGCTGATCATAGGCCTTTTCTGTTTTGCCCATAGCCTCGGATAATTCGGGTGGAATTTTTTCTCTTATACTATTGGCTATTGTGCGAAGATGATTGTTGGCACGAATGAAGATCGAATTAAACGTTAAGTCTTCAATAGCGAAAAGGGAGTGATCAATAATTTTATCAAAATCATAGTTTTTTCGGCGAAAACGTCTTGCTATGGAATACGATGCCAACTCTTCAATATTTGTTTCCCGCTGCTCTCGTGGAACATATCGTGTGTCACTTCTAAACAATCCGAAAATCCGATGAAGCCCGGTACTTTTTAAAAAACGTATCCAACCCGGCAACAAGTGAGTGTGAAGTTCGTACATCCAGGGCGGAGTATTATCCAAACCCGTTTCCCATGGGTGAATCTGCATCACCAAACCTTCTTTGTGGGGGTCTCGCTCATTATATAACCACTGGTGATAATTTATGAGGGCAGGATACACCATTTTGTACCATGACCTTCGTTCCGGCCATTTAAGCAGTTGACCGATACGAATAACAGCTTCTGCTATCATCGGTGGTTGAGTTATACCGGAAGTTGTAACATCCTCGGGTGAATTGGGGCTGCGCCAGCTTTGCCACATGTTAATGTTCCTCAGTTTATGGCCTTGTTCGTCCCTGGGGTTGGGATTAAGTATGACATGTGGCAACATACCATTTGTCCATTGTCCTCTTAGTAGACTTAAAATCTCGAGTTTGGCCCGTTCGATGTCATAATGACTGATTCCGATTGATATGAAACAGCTGTCCCACAACCATTGGTGAGGATATAAACCTTGAGCCGGAATAGTGAAAGACCCTTTGTCGTTAGTTTTTAATACACTCTGCGCCAGATCGATCAGGTACTGCTTTGAACTGCTGCTATTAGCCGCATCAGTCTCAGCTGTTACTTTAATGCGCCGGTCGTTGTCGTCCTTCATTACTTATAAATTATAGCCTAAAATTAGCATAAGAAATTTTGGTAGCTTTGATCGTTAACCGTCGCTAACGATAGTTAGTGAACATCAGAGGGAAGTCAAAATCATGGGTTCTAAGGTATCCCATTAAAGCCTGCAGGTCGTCTTTTGAACTGCTACTCACTCTTATGGCTTCACCCTGTATGGCACATTTTAGTTTTGGATTATATTCACGGATAAGAGCGGTGATTTTTTTACTATCTGATTGCTTGATACCTTTTAAAAATGGAATAACTTTTGTCGACTTTAGATTCGAAACAACAATATCTGCAGAAACATCTAATATTTTCTGACTCTGATTACGACCGGCTAATCTTTTTCGAATTATATCGATTATGCTGTCTATTTGAAATTCGCTGTCACCGGTAATCTTAAACCCGTCTTTATCGGCACTTAGCCATTCGATAGACGCCGATGACCCTTTAAAATCATAACGACTCGCGATCTCTTTATGTACCTGATCGTAAACATTATTGATCTCACCTTTATCGTAATCGCAGACTATATCATAACTAAAACTAGGCATCTTTAGTTCCTTTTGTCTGTAGTATACGTTGATTTATTAAGTCGTAACATACCGGATCTATTTTAAGCATTCTATATACTTACTTTTCAAGGGCAAAATCGTTATACTTTTAGCAGCGATGAATTATGATAATGAAGAAATAAATAAAACCGCTCAACTTCTGAGATCACGTTTTCAAACGCTGACTAACAAGGAAGAAATTCTAAAAGCGGTTGAGCTTAGAGCTCTTTTTGATGCGATCAAAACCATGCCGCCAGAAAATAGGAGCGTTTACGGAAAGGAACTTAATAATCTCAAGGACGAACTACGCACCTTAGTGGATACGGCCGCCGACAACGGTTCGGCCGATTTACCACCTATCGACGTTACCGCTCCATTTGATGTTAATACCAAAATCAACAATAGAGCGACAACTTTAACCAGTGATTTCGGCAGTAAACATCCACTTATGAGTGAACTGGAGAGAGTATTGGACATTTTTTATTTGATGGGATTTGGTGCTGTTGAAAGCAGAGAACTTGATGATGATTATCACATGTTCACGAGTTTAAACTTTCCGAAAGATCATCCGGCTAAAGATGACTATGATACGTTCTCGACTATCGATGGGTACATTGCACCGGCTCACACTTCGACGATGCAAAACAGAATATTGCGAACTTATCGAGCCGGCCTTTTAGAAGGTACCCCGATAGCAGCGGTCATACCGGGTAGGGTTTTTAGGAATGAAGATCTTGATTCAAGACACGAGCATACATTTTACCAAATAGAAGGCATATATGTCGGAGAAGGTACTAACGTTGGTAACCTCATCGCCACTTTGAAAACGTTTCTCGAACGATATTACGAAAAAACTCTTGAAGTGAAAACTCAGCCATTCTATTTTCCTTTTACCGAGCCTAGTTTCGAATTTGCGCTTAGTTGTCCTTTTTGTGATAAGGCTGGCTGTACTGTCTGCAGTCAGACCGGTTGGATTGAACTTTTAGGTTGCGGTATGATTCACCCTAATGTTTTAAAGGAAGCCGACATTGATTCAGAACGTTACAGCGGTTTCGCCTGGGGGATGGGCATAGACCGTCTGGTTATGATGAAGTATGACATAGAGGATATTCGCCATTTTGAAAGTGCTAATCTAAATTTTTTAAGGCAGTTTAAATGACCGATAAAAGACAGACCAACCAGGAGATTGTGCGATGAGAGTAAGTTTGAATATGATTCGCCAGTTGGTAGACTTTGATCTTCCGCCGAAAGACGAACTAATAGAAAAGATAGGCGCGCAACTTGGTGGTGTTGAGGCTGTATATGACTACGGACAGAAATATAAAGGAGTAATAATCGTAAAAGTTATTTCGTGCGTAAACCACCCTAATTCTGACCATTTGCATTTATGTATGATCGATGACGGAGGAGTAGTCAAAGATGTCGAGCGGAACGCCGATGGGCATGTTCAGGTGGTCTGCGGGGCTTCGAACGTAAGAGCCAATATGTCGGCGGTATGGCTTTCGCCCGGGACTATCGTACCGCAGACTACGGATAATGATCCCTATAAACTGGAAGTTAGAGACATAAGAGGCCTAAAGAGTAACGGCATGCTTGCCAGCGCTCGGGAACTTGGTTTGGGCGATGATCATAACGGGATTGTCGACATACTTGATCAGGTTGATGCTGGCGAGGATTTTGCTACCAAATACGGGCTAGACGACATTGTCATAGACATAGAAAACAAGATGTTCACGCATCGTCCCGATTTGTTTGGTCAGCTTGGTATAGCCCGGGAAGTGGCGGGAATTTGCGGTCGGCAGTTTAAAAGTCCATCGTGGTACGCAACAAAATGGGATATAACCGAAACCTTCAATTCAGAGCTGAACTTTAGCGTCCATAATGAGCTAAACCAGCTTGTTCCACGTTTTACGGCCATCGGCATAACCGGGGTAAAGGTTACGGGCAGTCCCCTTTGGCTGATATCTGCCCTGGTACGACTTGGACAAAAACCCGTCAATAACGTAGTCGATATAACCAACTATTACATGTTACTTACTGCCCAGCCACTACATGCTTATGATTACGATAAAATTAAGTTGCAAAATGAAGGAAGTGTGAACTTGATTGTTCGCAAAGCCAGCCCCAAAGAGCAACTTAAGCTTATCAATAATAAAATCGTAACGTTAAGTGACAAGGATATTGTTATTGCTACCGACAAGCACCCAATCGGCTTAGCGGGGATAATGGGTGGAGCTGAATGCGAGGTTAGTCAATCAACCACTAATATCATATTGGAATGCGCAACATTTGACA
Organism: Candidatus Saccharimonadota bacterium; assembly: GCA_027371825.1. Taxonomy (GTDB): domain Bacteria; phylum Patescibacteriota; class Saccharimonadia; order Saccharimonadales; family UBA4665; genus JAJZNU01. The sequence goes on along the minus strand of DAHXLE010000019.1, from coordinate 30,209 downwards.
TGTATTCGATACGTCGTAGTTGTATGGAGCTTGGCATTTTTACGGAAGCCGCAACCAGATTTACCAAAGGTCAAAGTACTCAGCAAAATTTAGCTGTTCTTGGAGCTGTTTGTGGGGATATCGAGACAATTTGTAGCGGTAAAATCAGCAGTAATTTGGTCGATGATAAGCATGAAACCGAATCATCATCGGTGGAACTTAAGACCAGCGCTGATTTTCTCTCAGCACGGCTGGGCATGAATATTAAGTCTGACGAGGTCTCTAAGCTATTATCAAACGTTGAATTTGAATGTAATAACAACGGCAACTTTATCGATATTCGAGTTCCGTTTTGGAGAACCGATATCTCCATTCAGGAGGATATTCTGGAGGAGGTCGGTCGTCTTAAGGGATACGATAATTTGCCGTTACTACTGCCAAGCCGAGTATTGACGCCGGTAAGCAAAAATTATCTGCTTAAAGCGAAGAGTTTAATACGCTCAAGATTAAGTGCGGCAGGTGCCAATGAAGTTTTGACGTATAGTTTTGTTCACGGCAAACTTATTGACGGCGTAGGGCAGAATAAGGAGTTGGCTTATCAGCTTGCTAATGCTCTGAGTCCTGACCTCCAGTTTTATAGAATGAGCATTATTCCTAGCCTACTTGATAAAGTTCATGCTGCAATTAAAAACGGCACAGAACGCTTTGCCATGTTCGAGATTGGCATGACCCACACTAAGGAGAGAGGTTTGGATAACGAGAATTTGCCAGTTGAAGATCAGTATGTTGGATTGGTATTTGCCGCCAATGATCATATTTTATTCGAAGGTGCTCCGTACTATATGGCACTAAAATATCTCAACGTCTTAACGGGTGGCGAAGAACTGTCTTTTAAGCCCATTAGCATAGAAGACCAAAAATATGCCGTCATGTGTCCGTACCTTCAAGGGCGGTCGGCATTAGTAAGCGTAAAAGAAACCGGGCAATTTTTGGGCATTTTGGGCGAATTTAAGCAGTCAGTTACTTCAAAGCTTAAACTACCGAAATATTGCAGCGGGTTTGAGCTTGATACCACAGTTCTGGCCGATGTAATCATGAAAGAATCCAGCTATGTGCCTTTGTCCAAATTTCCTAGTGTCGAACAGGATATATCACTCAAGGCTCCTGTTGATATATGCTATTCGGTTCTCTATGATTTTGTGCATCAGGTCATCGCCGATGAGGCGCCAAAGAACACAACCTTTAAGCTAACTCCGGTAGATATATACCAATCCCCTAAAGACACGAATTATCAACATATTACACTCAGACTTTCTATATCAAGTTATATAAAAACCATGACCGCCAGTGAGGTAAACGCGCTGCTCGATCAAGTATCCTTACGAGCTAAAGAAAGCTTAAAAGCAGAACGGCTCTAGTTTAACTGGGCATGTGAAGTCGGAATTATTGACTATACGCGGTTTTTGCTGTAAAATTTTGTGCAGCTTTTTGGAGTTGAGCGCGAATCGCGCGTGCGGTGGTTGTTCCTCCATCTAAAGCACCTTAACAGGCATGATTATAATAATGTTGGCCGGCCGCTTCAGATGATGGAGCAGCTAAGCTGACATTATTAACACTATTTTTAATGACAATGTTTGGAGCTATGGGTTAATCCCTGGGCCAATCGGGATTTAAACCTCTACCTCCACACCAGAAGACGTGTGTCTCGAGCGCCCTCTTCTGGGCAGGAAAACAATCTTGAGCGCTCCCACAGAGCTCTTCCTAGGGGGAGTTTTCCTGCTAAATTTAAAGGAGTAACGGCGGTTGCTCTTAGGTTGTTGTGGACGACTACTTCATGATGGAAAAAAATCCGTTCATGAAGAACCGGATCCCCGACCAGGGTTGGTTGAGTCGTTCACAGCAGCGAGGCCTTGGCAGTCTATTGGTGAGCATCGTAGCGAACTGATAGAAAGACTTCGCGCGTCACAAGCCCCGGGGGTATTCAAACTGATCATTCGTATCACTGTCGTACGAATAGGATGTAAGAATATCTCCGGGGTTCAAACGTCAACAAAAATAGATGCGTGATCCGCGGAAAGAGTCAGTTAAAAGCAATTTTATGCTTTTCCTCCACCCGCCACCCCTCACTCAACAATCATGCCTGTTTTTACTTATTATTCGCCACAAATCAAGTTGACGTTATTTATTATAAGGCTCAATAAAACACTAAAAATAATACTAGTTCCGCATGAAACATATTATAAGAATATTTAAATTTGGATCGTCTCTTTGGCGATATTACATTGGCGTTGGAGTCTTCACGATTTTGATGGCGGCGATGAGCCAGCTTCAGCCGCTATTTACTAAGGGTGCCATAGATCAAATTACTAAGCTTTTATCCGGGGGTAAGGCTGACATTGACTTAGTGGCACTCTATGCTGTCTTAATTTTTGTAACCGATGTAGGTCAAACGTTGATGTCCAACATAGGAGGCTATTTGGGTGACATGGTTGCCGTCAAGTTACAGCGATTAATGAGCCAAAGATACTACGAACACCTCTTAACCCTTCCGCAGGCGTACTTCGATTCAGAACTGACAGGTAAGATCATAAACCGAATGAACCGAGGCATTAATCAGATCACGGACTTTATTCAGATGGTTAGCAATAACTTTCTTCAATTTATTTTCTCTACCATATTTACGCTGATAATCGTCGCCATATATGCTTGGCCGGTAGCTTTAATGCTGCTCTCGCTCTACCCCATATTCATAGGGTTTACTATCAAAACTAGCGGAAAATGGCAAAGCTATCAGAAAAAAATCAATGAACAGCTTGATATAGCAAGCGGCCGTTTTGCCGAGAGCATAGGGCAAATTAAGGTCGTCAAAAGTTTTCTAAGAGAAGCCAGTGAACTCAAGTACTTTAATAAACGGTTTGAAACGGTCGTAAAAACCACTCGTCCACAGAGTAGGTTTTGGCATAAACAAGATGTGCTCCGGCGCTTAGTACTGAACGTTATTTTTTTACTAGTGTTTGTCTACATCTTTGTCGAAACCGCTCACGGTCTATACAGTCTGGGGACTATGGTTATGCTGATTCAATACGCCATGCTGATACGGATACCTATATTTAGTATCAGCTTTGTAGTTGACCAAGCACAAAGAGCCGTCGCCAACACCAAAGATTATTTTGATGCTATGGACGTCAGGCCGGATCTAACAGATGACAAAAATGCTAAGAAATTAATAATCCAGTCTGCGAGTATAGAATTTAAAAACGTAGTCTTTCACTATCCCGGTAGCCCGTTAGTATTAAAACAAATCAGTTTTTCGTTGGAGCCGGGCATGAAAGCGGCTTTGGTCGGAGAAAGTGGACAAGGAAAAACAACGATTACCAGTTTGATCCTGCACCTTTATGCTATTAAAAACGGAGAAATTCTTATTGATGGCCAAAATATCAATAAAGTAACGCAGGAATCGCTCAGGGAGTCGATTGCCGTAGTCTTCCAAGAGCCCTATCTATTCAGCGGAACCATAAGAGAGAACATATCCTATGGGTCGGCTCAAGCCACCGATCGAGCTATAATATCCGCAGCTAAATCGGCGAATGCTCATGAATTCATATCAAAATTTAAGAAGGGCTACGATACTGAAATTGGTGAAAGAGGTTTACGACTGAGTGGTGGTCAAAAGCAGCGGATAGCCATCGCCCGAGCAATTCTAAAAGACGCCCCGATACTAATATTGGATGAAGCGACATCAAGTTTAGACACGAAAAGCGAGCGCAAGGTTCAGCAGGCCTTGTCGCGACTCATGAAAGGAAGAACTACATTAATTATCGCGCATCGACTAAGCACAATTGCTTCAGTCGACAGAATAATTACTATCGATGGAGGCATTGTTCAAGAAATCGGAACACCCGAGGAGTTAGAGAATAGCGGTGGAATCTACGCTAAATTACTGAATTTTCAAAAAATACACACAACTGCAGGGGAAAAACGTCTAAAGAAGTACGAAATTGAAGCAATCTGACGTATAATATGCCGAAGAACAGGACGAGAGGTTTTAACCTCTAATATCATAGTAAATAGGCATGTAAGGAAGTAATCTACGATGGCTAGAAAACGCGAACGGGTTTTTGCACTGACTATGGCGTTGCTATTTTTTGTAACGGGTTTTGGATTTAGTTTCTGGGTTATACTCCAGCTAGTTACACAGAAGAGCACAAATTCATCTAACACGAGCAGCAACACAACAAGCTCAACCTGTAGCGGCACGCCGGCAGAACTGGCGCTATCGCCCCCAGCGCTATACAAGCCGGTAACGCTACCAACTTCTTTGCAGTCCACAGATTTAATAAAAGGTTCAGGGGCCGCTGCTCAATCGGGAGACTGCTTAATCGTCAAGTACTACGGTACTTTGGCCTCCACTGGGATCGTTTTTGATGAAGATTTTACGACCCCGAAAGGATTTGAATTTAAGCTTGGCGCTGGGCAGGTTATTCCCGGATGGGATCAAGGCCTGGTTGGATTAAGGGTTGGCGGAGAACGCCGGCTTGTTATCCCGCCGGCTTTAGCTTACGGTAGCTCAGGACAAGGACCAATTCCTGCCAACTCGACTTTAGTTTTTGTGGTTAAACTGCTGGCAATAAAGTAATCCACAGTAACCATAAGGAGTTAAGACCTGTACCAACTAAACGTGTACAAAAACACAATATATAGTGTATTGCACGAACACCATGCACTATATATAATGAAGTGTGTTAAATAAAAAATTAAAAGTTGTTGAAGAAAGAGGGTATCTTATGGTCAAGAATATTACTATTTTTACTACTGATTCATGCGCCTACTGCGGTATGATTAAAAAATATCTACGCTCTAAAGGACATATATACGACGAGGTCAATCTTGACTCAAATCCCGAACGGCACGCCGAAGCCCAACAGCTCAGCGGAGCTCGAACAGTCCCGGTGACTGTTGTTACAAAACATGACGATAGCCGTGAGATAATAGTTGGATTTAATTTAGCCAAACTTGCGCCCGCTCTCTCGTAAGGCATAATCTATTTGTAGTTGTTTTGGTAAACATCATGGAATTTTGTGATATTAATCTACTGGCTGGCAAGCAGATCATCGGCAAGATGTCGATAATAGGCTGTATAATTACATTAAAGACAATATAACGAAAGAGAGTTATGCAAGATAAACTGGAAGTTGTGGTCTACGGTGCCGACTGGTGTCCTGATTGTCTGCGGGTTAAGAATATACTCGAAAAGCATAAAATTGATTACCGGTATCATGACGTCGATAAAGATAAAAAAATGGAAAAAGAAATGTTGGCTTTGACTGACAACCATTACACTATACCGACGCTCAAAATTGATGGCCAAATTATGCAGGATCCGGACAATTCAGTGCTTTTGTCGGCATTAAAACTTCCTTCGGACCTGCTATCAACGCACGAAGTCATTATGATCGGCGGAGGTCCGGCTTCACTAGCCGCCGCTATTTATACCACGCGAGAAGATATAGAGACGGTGATTTTCGAAAGAGGTGTGGTGGGCGGTTTAGCGGCCGTAACCGACAAAATAGACAACTACCCAGGATTTCCCGATGGCATAGAAGGACTGACTCTGGCGGATAACTTACAGCAACAGGCGCAGCGTTTTGGAGCCGTTATTGAGCTTGGGGAGGTCAATAAAATAAATGACGAGGGTAAGTATAAACGACTCGAAACAAGCAGCGGGGATTATTACGCGAAAGCCGTGTTAATTGCGACAGGTAGTGATTATAAAAAAATAGGCGTACCCGGAGAGAAAGAATACTATGCCAAAGGTGTCCACTACTGTGCTACGTGTGACGGCGCGTTTTACCGGGACAAAAGATTAGTCGTTGTCGGTGGCGGCAACAGTGCTGTTCAAGAGGCTATATTTTTGACCAGGTTCGCAAGCCACATAGATATTTTAGTCAGAGGAGAATCGTTCCGGGCTAGCGAGGTGCTTCAAAAAGAATTGGAATCGAAGTTCAAAAACAAGATCAGTGTTCACTTTAATACTACCACCGATGAGATCGTGGGTGATGGCGACCAGGTAGTCAAAGTAGTCGGTACCGATAAAGTTGCCAATGCTAAGGTGGAATTTCCGACGGATGGTGTATTTGTTTTTGTCGGTTTGTCTCCAAATTCACAATTTCTAAAAGAATCGGCCATTAAACTCGATGAGCTCGGATTTGTGATAACCAATAACCGGCTTGAAACGTCCATGAAGGGTGTATTTGCAGCCGGTGATATACGGAGCGGAGCAACAATGCAGATTGCTTCGGCTTCAGGAGAGGGAGCTACGGCAGCCTTAATGATTAGGGAATATCTCGAAGGCAAACATCACCCTGTCCAGAATTAATATATCAAGTGTCCATGGTACAATCAAAACGGTACAAGAGCCAAAAGCATGACTTTAACGGAGGTAAAAATGGCAGATTACAACAAAGTGTTACAACCCGGAGACTGGCAAAACGGCGTAGTTAATGCAGTCATCGACATTCCTATGGGTTCCAGTCTAAAAATAGAATACGACCGTACGACAGGTTGTTTTGTGCTGGATAGAGTTGAGCCCAGCATTTATGCCAAGCCGGTTAATTACGGATTTATTCCGGGCACCTTAGATGAGGACGGTGATGAACTGGATGTTTTAGTATACTGTCAAGAACCCATACCTACAGGAGTATATTTAAAGGCTAGGGTTATAGGTGTACTGAACTTCGAAGACGATTCCGAGATGGATTATAAAATTGTCTGTGTTCCGGCAGATGACCGTGATAACGGTGACAGCATCGGTTCTTTGGATGATCTTGGCAAGCGTTGGATGGAGAAAATCGAACAGCACTTTTCGCATTACAAAGATCTTAAAAAGCCCGGATCAACTAAAGTTCTGGGATGGGGCAATATCGACGATGCCAAGAATGTTATAAAAGAGTCCATTGAAAGCTACAATAAGCATTAACGATGAACGTGACAGAGGATTATCTTCGGCGGGCAGAAACCATCCTGACCGGAGTTTTTAAGTCCAACAGAGATAAGCTCAACGAAGCTTTGGGTCATGCGCCCCATACGCTTAAAGATGATAATACCGTTGTCACCAAATTTGATGTTGAACTCGAAAACGAAATTTCATCAATTCTTAAAAAGTTCGATCCCGGAGTGGGCGTCATAGGGGAGGAGGCTGGTGGACAGACTAGGGCTGAAACGTTTTGGTTGATCGATCCCATTGACGGAACCGAAAGTTTTACCCGCGGTCTACCGTTGCCGAGAAATATAGCAACACTGGTTAGCAATCGTGAGCCTATATATACCCTGATATATAAATTCGTCACCGATGAAATATTTAGCGCAACTCTTAACAAAGGCGCATATAGAAATGGAAAGAGGATACATGTTAGTGATCGTCCCCTGAATCATGCCTGGCTTGATTATTCACTGAATCTTAAAAGTAATGCACTAATAAATAAATACATAACACTCAAAAAAAACGTTAAAGAAATTGTCAGCTTAAAAGATTTTGTCAGGTTTGCAAACGGAGGTATTGACGCCGTTATTATAGACAGCGGCTTTGGCGGTGACTGGGACTATGCGCCCAGAGGTTTGCTTTATAAGGAAGCCGGGGCATTAATAAGCAATTGTGGCTGTGACGATTATGATTACCGCAAGAAATCATTAATAGCTGCCGGAGAGAGTTCATATTATCGGATAAAAGAACTTTATGAGGAGGATAATTAATGACTGAAGTTTTTACTACCGTCCGAGCATTGATGTTTAACGCACACGACAAATTGTTATTGGTACGTAGAAGTTCTAGTGACCCGTTTCACCCCGGTGCTTGGGATATACCTGGCGGCAGAGTAGAAACCGGCGAAGACCATATACAAGCCCTGGTAAGAGAGTGCCGTGAAGAAGTGGGGCTAAATCCACTGGCTCCTCGTCTTGTCTATGCTACCAGTGATCTAAGAACCGGCGGTAGCGGTAGCTGGCTGTTCTTTAGAAGTATTTTGCATGAACCGGTTGATGTTGTTCTTGGTAACGAGCATGATAAGTATGAATGGGTGGATTTTACCAGTCTTCCTTCGTACAACGACTACCACATACTTCTGAGAATGCATAAGTATGTATTTGATCATGACCTGATGCCTAAGTGAGCTTTCTGTAATAATATTCAAAAACAAGGAAGGTGTGTGGCGTAGGGGCCATCATCTATTTTTGGCCGCTATTGTTTATTGCAACAACATTGAAGTCAGATGCTCAGACGAAATATGCGCATAGGACGTTATTTGGGTAGATCTAACGAAGAAACCTTGTCAGGGGGTTGCATCGTATCGCTTATGCTCTTACAATTTAAGTGGATATTAAGAATAATTATAAGCTAACGAAAGGTCAATCAAAAAATGAAAACCAGGGTGGGAATAAATGGATTTGGCCGTATTGGCCGTAACGCTTTTAAGGTGGCGTTTGAACGTAGCGATATAGAAATTGTTGCCATTAACGATCTGACAGATACCAAAACATTGGCGCACTTGTTAAAACATGACAGTAATTACGGTACTTACCAACATGAGGTCGGATTTGATGAAAACGATCTCATAGTCGAGGGGCGACATATAAAAGTTCTTGCCGAGAAGGATCCGGCCGCTCTTCCGTGGAGGGATATGAACATCGACGTCGTGATTGAGTCGACCGGTTTTTTTGTCAAGCCGGAACTAGCAATGGCTCATATAACGGCTGGTGCTAAAAAAGTTGTTCTTAGTGCCCCATCGAAGGGTGATCATGCCGATGACGCTCAAACAATTGTACTTGGCGTGAATGAGGATAAACTCGAAGGTGCCGGAGCAATTATTAGCAATGCGAGCTGTACGACCAATTGCATCACACCGGTTGCAGCTGTTATTGAGAATAATTTTGGCATCGAGAAGGCTATGATGACCACTGTACATAGCTATACTGCCAGCCAAAAACTTCAAGACGCACCAGCCAAGGACCTAAGAGAAGCTAGAAATGCGGCCGAGAATATAGTGCCAACAACCACCGGAGCATCAGTAGCGGCTTCTAAGGCATTGCCGGTGCTAGTTAATAAATTCGGAGGGATGAGCGTTAGGGTGCCAACTCCCGTAGTCTCGCTTTCCGATTTTGTAATAATTACCAAACGAAAGGTAACGGTTGATGAGGTCAATGAGGTATTTAAAAAAGCCGCCAAAGAACCGTATTACCAAGGTATTCTGGACGTAACCGACGAACCACTGGTCAGTAGCGATTTCATCGGTAACAGCCACTCTGCTATCGTTGACCTAAGCCTCACGGCTGTGATTGACGATAATATGCTCAAAGTGGTGGCATGGTACGACAACGAATGGGGATATTCCAACAGGCTGGTCGAGGTCGTGGCCGATACCGGTAAATTACTCCACGCCAACGAACCCGCTGAACATCAGCACGAATAGAATAAATTAAAAATAGATGAAGATATATATCGGCGCCGATCATCAAGGATTCGGAGTAAAAGCGGACCTAATTGCTTACTTAGAGTATGGTGGATATGAGGTGATCGATGAAGGAAGCAAGGGCTATAACCCCACAGATGACTTTCCTCAATTTGCGGGAAGGGTTGCGAATGCCATACTTGCCAGCAATTCGCCCGATACTCGCGGAATTCTTATATGTGGCAGCGGACAGGGGATGTGTATGGCGGCCAATCGGTTCAAAGGTATAAGGGCATCGTTAGTTTGGGATGAAAGAGAGGCACGCTTGGCGAGAAATGATGATGATAGCAATGTGTTGTGCTTGCCTGCTGACGTTATAAGAAGCGATAAGCTCCGGATCATTACATCGACCTGGCTCGAAACACCTTTCGCCGCAGCACCTAGGTTTGTGCGACGTTTAGCTGAACTTGATGGACTTGGATAACAGCATGACAACAGATATTTGCCCCACCATAACAGCTTACGATAGTTCTATGTATCTGTCTCAAATAAGCCGACTTACTCCATTTGCTAAAAGGATACATATAGACTTGTGTGACGGTGTGTTTGCTCCGACAAATACGATTGATCCGGATAAAATATGGTGGCCGGGAGGTCTTCGTGCTGACATTCACGTTATGTATAAAGATCCCTCGACGGTTTTTGACATAATTCGTGCGTTAGGGCCCCAGCTAGTGATAGTGCATGCCGAAGCAGACGGAGACTTTGGCCAAATGGCCGAGAATCTTCACAAACACGGCGTGGAGGTTGGGGTTGCGCTGTTGCCGAATACTTCCTTAAACGAATTAATACCCGCCTTAAGTATTATCGACCATATATTAATTTTTTCCGGAAACTTAGGTCATCAAGGAGGCTCAACTGCCGATCTAAAACTGCTCGATAAGGCTAGAGAAGCAAGATCGCGCAAGCCATCGCTGGAAATAGGTTGGGATGGAGGCGTGAATGAAAACAATATTCAGCACATAGTCGATGCCGGAGTTGATGTTATAAATGTCGGCGGTTTTATTCAGCAATCTCATGATCCTAAGCATGCCTATGATGTTTTAACGGCACTGACCGAACGGAAAGGGCTACCTAATGGAAGCGTCTGAGATAACAAAACTAGAACTAAAAGCAAATGATATTCGCCAAGACGTTATTCGTATGCTTGAAGCGGCAGGAAGTGGCCATAGCGCCGGGTCATTAGGGCAGGCCGATATATTTGCCGCACTTTATTTTAGTATCTTAAAACACGATCCCAAAAACCCGGATTGGTCCGATAGGGATATCCTGATCCAAAGCAACGGTCATACGTGCCCGGTGCGCTATGCAGCAATGGCTGAAGCCGGATATTTCCCCGTCGAGGAATTATTAACCCTCAGAAAATTTGGTTCAAGACTTCAAGGACATCCCGAAAGACTGAAGCTGCCCGGACTCGAGACGACAAGCGGTCCGTTAGGTTGCGGACTTAGCCAAGCCTGTGGTATGGCGCTAGCGCTAAAAATCGGCCAGGATTTTCACAGAAGAATTTTCGTGACTACCGGTGACGGAGAGTTAGACGAAGGGAACAACTGGGAAGCTATAATGTTGGCTGCAAAATATAAGCTTAGTAACGTTATCGCCATAATTGACAGGAACAATATACAAATTGACGGTTTAACGGAAACTGTTATGCCGCTAGGAGATTTAAAAGCAAAATTGGAGTCGTTCGGCTGGCATACTATTGAGATAGACGGCAACAATATATCCGAGATTATCACAGCTTGCGACGAAGCTCGTTCAATTACCGAACAGCCGACTGCGATCATTGCATTTACTACGCCGGGCAAGGGTGTGGATTTTATGGAGTATGACTTTCACTGGCACGGGATAGCGCCCGATGCAAAACAGGCAAAACTAGCACTTAAAGAACTTAGGACACTAAATGGCAAAATTATAAGCGAGGAAGAATAAAATGATACTCAATACAAAGTCCCTAAAAAAACACTACACTTTAATGCGACCTCATGCGTTAGCTATGATCATAGTTTTGGTCGTATCGGCATTGGCACTTTCGGGTCTCAGTACGCTTGTATCGAGAACCAATACTTCCGTTTCCGTAGGCTGTAAACAAATTGTTACAAAAGGCGGAACGATAGCGAAAGAGACATTCTACAGGAAACAATATGGATATCCTCTCTGGTTTGTGGGGAACGGTAGTCCAAACGGTGTCTCCTGGTATAGTTGTTATACTCTTGGCGAGCCTGTCCCGGCATCAATAACTCAAAAATCCGCTAGTACTTTTCAAACAATTTATCTGTTAATTGATTTTCTTATATATCTCGTTATTTCCACGGTTGTGCTATGCGTAGCCATTTGTTTATATAAAAAACCTACAAAGACAGGAAAAGTATAAACACATGGAAGACTATCATTTAATTGATGACATTCTTGCAAATGACCTAAAAAAAGAGCCTATTCGGAGCGGTTTTGGTAGAGGTTTAGTAGCATCCGGAAAATTGAGCGAAAATGTTGTTGCTTTGTGTGCCGATTTGACTGGATCTACCAAAATGGATGATTTTGCAAAATTTTACCCAGATCGTTTCATAGAAGTCGGCATTGGGGAACAAAACCTGGTAACGGTTGCGTCGGGGTTAGCGGCGATGGGGAAAATTCCGTTCGTCAGCAGTTATGCAGCTTTTTCGCCGGGACGCAATTGGGAGCAGATAAGAACAACGATATGTCTTAACGATCGGCCGGTTAAAATAATAGGCAGTCATGCCGGTGTAAGCGTTGGCCCCGACGGCGCAACACACCAGATGCTTGAGGATATCCCGTTAATGCGAGTATTGCCCAATATGGTCGTCATATCACCGTGTGATTCATTGGAGGCGGAACGTGCAACACTGGCTATGGCTGTTAATAACAAGCCCAATTATATGCGGCTTGCTAGAGAAGAAACTCCGATCATAACAACATATTCAACACCATTCCAGATAGGAAAAGCATATGTGTATTGGGGGGGTACGGATTTAAGTATTATATCTACCGGTACGATGACTTATCACGCAATGGTCGCAGCGGCTATGCTCGTCAGTCAAGGAGTATCGATCGAGGTGGTGCACGTACCGACAATTAAACCCTTAGACAAGGACACAATCTTGGCTAGCTTATCAAAAACCGGATGCGCAATTACGGCCGAGGAAGGCCAAATAAACGGTGGCTTAGGCGGGGCTGTGGCAGAACTGTTGGCTGAAAATCTTCCGTTACCGATGAAGAGGATAGGCATAAACGACCGATTTGGTGAGTCGGGTAGTCCGGGAGAATTGTTTGCTCACTTCGGCCTAACATCAGATCATATCATCCAAGCAGCTTACGAGGTTATGGATAGAAAATAATTTAGGATTTATGTCGACAGAGGTTAGGTTTTAGGGTGGTTGGGGTTTTTGTGGCTCTTGCCGCTAAATGTACTCCGATCGGAGCGTTCAAGATAGAATGTTGCATTCTTGAACGCATCCGATATCCGGAGCCTATTGGACTTTTATTTACCGGGCCTGATTCTACCGTGCATGTCTTGGTAAAGTCCGAATAGGACTGTTGCTACAAAACAACCGACTTGCACTGGTCCGGTAGATGCCGCTATGACCGATGCGTTTACCGACCGAGGCAGCTTACTGAAATTTTCGGTATAGGCTACCGACCTATCTGCCCCACTCATAAGATCCATAAACGCCAAGCCCGACTGGGTAATCCAGAGACTACCGATCAGAAAAACCAGTAGCCTGGATTTGGGTATTCTCCTTTTTGTCAGCCGTCCAACTAGACTTTCGGCACAATACATCATGCCCATCGTCTTGAGAACCCGCAAAACATAGGCTTGCGGGCTAACTGTTGAATTTTCTCTCAATGATGACCTCTCTGTCGACGAACACATTCCGTCAGGTTATGTAGCGACGAAACGCTATTATTTACTATAACCTAAATATCCAGTAATTCAATGCACGGTACGGATTGATCATACATATACTGAAACCGAGATAAATGTTTGTCTTAGTAATATTGAACGTCAAATTCACCCCATCCGCTTAATTTATTAAGGAAGTACGACAAAATATACTGACCGAATTCTAAAACCAAAAAGTCCTATGCGAGCCTTACTTGAAGATCTACGATTACCGTTGGCAGAGTCCAATATATCAAGGACGGATACATTCTCTTTGCAAACCTACCATTAGCGGTTACAATGGTTTCATGCCGCTAACGTTAAATCAAATTCGAGATAACTGCGCTAAGGCTAGAGCATCAATGCAACGTGCCCGCAGTGAACATTGGGCTTTTGGTGCCTTCAATCTTGACGACGAGCCTACATTAAGAGCGGTAGCTTTAGCAGCACAGCATCATAAGGCCCCCGTGCTTGTAGAAGTGAGCCAGGGCGAAGTCGATGATATCGGCCTGGATAATGTCAGGGACATGGTCGATAACTTCAAATCGCAATATGGACTTGAGATATACGTTAATCTTGATCATTCACCTAGCGTTGATGCCGCCAAAGCCGGTATTGATGCCGGGTTTGAGTTTATACACATAGATATTTCGCAGGCCGATCACGACGCAACCAGGGATGAGATTATCGAAAGGACAAAGGAGGTCGTTGAATATGCTAAGTTTACCGGAGCAATCGTTGAAGCCGAAGAGCGATACTTCTTCGGTTCCTCTAATTTTCACAAAGAGAATATTGACTACGAAGAAGTGAAGAAATATAACTCAAAGCCAGATGAAGTGGCGGATTTTGTTCAAAAAACCGGTATCGATACATGTGCCGTACAAATCGGTAATCTGCACGGTAAATATCCGGTTCCTAAAATACTCGATCTGGAGCTTCTTAATAACATTAGAAATGCCATAAACTGTAATATATCTCTTCATGGAGGCAGTGATACCCCGGGACACTATTTTATTGAAGCGGTTAAGATAGGGGTAAGCAAGGTCAACATCAATTCAGACATGCGTTACGTATACCGCCAAACCCTGGACAAAGTTTTGAAGGAAAACCCGGAAGAAATTTCAGTTGCGAAGCTTATCTCGAAAGACGTAGTACTAGCCGTCAGCGCGGTAGTAGAAGAAAAGTTACAAAATTTCAACTCGGCAGGCAAAGCCGTCGTTTGAAAGCGATGTTATTATAGAAGCATGGGATTCTTAAATTCACTTAGTAGTCTGCTGGATGAAAATTCTCCTGATTCGTTCGAGAAAAAAATTATCGCGGGTTTAGATAAAATCGAAAATACCCTGGGAGCCACGATAGATAAAGCCGAAAAAGGCGCTAACACAATCGGTAAGGTTGGACAGACGGTTGATAATATAGGCTCGACCATAGAATCGGCAGACAAAAAAATTCGTAAAGTATTAAAAATCAATAAACTCTGAGTTAGTACGATCAAAAAGTTGTGGCTAAAATACGAATTCAACTTTCATAACCAAATAATTTGTATATAACGGCTCGTTTCGTGATACTAAATAAAACAACTATTTATGGTAAATTAGCATAAGCGAGTTGACTATCATTACGGCGCTGTGTTTGAATTAAAGCATGGATAATAATGGTGGGATTTCACACAAAGACGTACACACGACAATCATGCCTCCAACAACATTGATGCGCTCCGCAGTAAAGCCATCATATCCGGCGGCTGACGATACCAATCAGACGAGCTTACCCCAAGCACCAGCCCATCAAAGCACGGCAGCATTTGATGTCATGAGCGTGGGAGATATCGTCACAGATGATTTTATAGACCTTTTAGAAAACGAAGAAAAACTTGAACATGACTCTAATGGCAACAACTGGCTTGCTGTTCCGTTTGGCACAAAGATTCCTTATGATCATCACGATCTAATACCCGCCGTAGGTAACGCATCGAACGCTGCCGTAGCCTTTGCCCGGCTTGGTCTTAAATCAACTTTTGCGACGAACGTGGGCGGAGATCAGGAAGGTCGGGAGATGATTAAGATTCTTCAGAACGAAGGAGTAGACCATCGTTTCGTGAAAGTTAATCCTGATAAAAAAAGTAATTTTCATTATGTTCTACGCTACAAAGCAGAGAGAACGATTCTCATAAAGCATGAAGAATATGACTATTTGTGGCCGAAAATAGGAACAAATGAGTTGCCTGAATGGATATACTTCAGCTCTATTTCAGACCACGCAATACCGTATCACGACCAGGTAAGTGATTGGTTGGATGAGAACCCGACGGTCAAATTAGCGTTTCAGCCGGGGACATTCCAGATGGAAGCAGGCGCCGAAAGACTCAAACGAATATATCAAAAAACTAATGTTTTGATACTAAACCGCGAGGAAGCAGTTTTAGTGGGTGGTGGTAATCATGACGACTTGAACGATCTGTTTGAACGATTGCATCAACTGGGTCCTAAGCTGGTTGTAATTACCGACGGCCCGAACGGTGCGTATACATCAGACGGACAAAACAAATTTAAAATGCCTATCTATCCAGATATTGCCCCTCCGGTCGATCGGACCGGTGCAGGTGATGCCTTTGCTAGTACTTTTGTTGCCGCTTTAATTAAGGGCAATACTATTGAGGGAGCGTTGCAATGGGCGCCGATAAACTCGATGAGTGTTTGCCAGAAAGTAGGCGCGCAAGCCGGGCTCTTAAAAGAATCTGATCTTGAGCACTACCTAAGGAATGCTCCAGAGTGGTATAGAGCCGAAAGAATTTAGCAATATTTACAGGGCGTGTCCTTGTCGATGACTTCGGCCCGGATATTAGTTGGCCGTTATACATAGAATTCAAGGTATGCTTATGGTAATCTATAGAGGGTGAGCATTACAAAAATAATGAAAATCATTAAAAAAGTCCAACAGGTAGTCGATCATGAGTAGGATGCTGTCTGATCTGTTGGGAACGCGCCACTCCGATTTTAGCCATATCATCAAGGAGCTTGAGAGAGCTAATGGGTTCCCTCGCTCGGATATTCGACTGACAGCCCAAATTATTAGAGCAACTCAAGAAAAAATTCGTCTACTTGGGCTTGATCCGCAAGATACTACCGGTCCGGAGCTTTATGCTGCCCTGCATCAGAGATTGATCATGGACAATAATCGCTTTATGGCAAGCATTCATCTTGAATCGAGCAGCTCGTCACTAGATATGCTGAGTACGGTTGTCAGATTCATTAACGGTCTTAAATTACCGCTTAACTGCTTTGCTATGAAACCAACCGTCGCCAGAAAAATCTTAAAGCAGTTACCACCAACAAATACAATGAAGCTATTAAATTACCGATCGCTTGACTCGATGCTAAAACGAGAACGGATCGATAATCTATATGCTACGGCCAGAATGATTGAGCCGATGAAATGGCAAAAACAACTTCTCAGATCGTATAGACTAATCAAGTCGACAGATTTTGAACATCGACAAATTGCGGTGAACTTACCAAATACTAGACGGTGGGAGGAAGCAATAAAAATACTATCCAGAACCCGAAGAGACGCGTGTGTTCTTTTACCCGAACTTGGCAGTGTAGTCGTTCTTCCCATAACGATAACGCGACCAGTTCTGCCAATTACAACCACTTTACTAATTTTTGAAGCCATAAACGACCTTCGAACGGCCAGTGCATTATTCAAGCTCCAACAAGTTAAACCCGATTTTGGAATTTTAATTAGCAGAACCGCCGAGGGTCTGCCATACACAATTGGCAGTATAGGTCGTCATCAAATGTTACCTTGGAGAGTCATGCAATATCACTATGGACGATACGTACAAGATAAATTACCCGAAGTGTTTGAACCTCACGTCCAGCCTGAAGATCTTAAATTAATTCAGGCGGAGACTGCGTTATCGGAACGTATACCAGCTCTGGAATTCTGGGAAAACACCGATAATCTAGCATTGGTCTATAATTCGGAAGCCGTATCTTTGAATATGCTTGATGTGGCTTTAAATTGTGTCAACGACTTATCGTTTTCGGATCGCGTCGTCAATTATGCTAGAGACCATGTTTGGCGAGAATTGCTTGATAAATATCTAGACGGTCAGAGTATTGAGAAGGCCCTGAGTTCATTGGGTGAATCGCTATCAGAAAGTTTTTTAGGATCGACTAACAGATTGGAGAATATAAAGATATGAAACTCGCACATCGACCATTGAGATATAGTATTTGTGTCTCGGGAGCGGCACGCGGATCAACGGTGTTACAGTCTTATAAAGCGGCCGAAAAAATAGGAGCTACTATAGCAAAAGCCGGACAGGCAGTAACAACCGGAGCTACGGTCGGGCTACCTTATTATGCGGCTTATGGCGCTAAACAAGCCGGAGGTTTTAGTATAGGCTTTAGTCCGGCCGCCAGTCTTCGGGAACATCTAAGGAAATACCGTCTACCATACGATTGTTATGATTTTGTAAATTTTACCGGACTGCACTACGTCGGAAGGGACCTATATCTTGTTCAATCCAGCGATGCGGTGATTACCATAGGCGGTCGGTTCGGTAGCCTACACGAATTTACGTCGGCCCTAGAGGCTGGAAAACCATGTGGTGTGTTAGTCGGTAGTGGCGGTACGGCAGACATAATTCCTGAGCTGATGGCGACGCTTGAACCTCCGGCCGGTGAATTGGTTATTTACGATGACGACCCCGAAAGACTAGTAACTCGCATCATTGAGTTAATAGATTCTAAGTATAAAGATATCCATGATCAGTTAACCAAAAGAGACGAGCATTGGTACCTACACCCCGAGTCGACACCTCCTAGGAAAGGTTAGTTGTTATAGCCTAAATATGAGTATGGCAATTGTTGAATCTTGCAACTTGGTACAATAAGTTGGTGAATAAGTTTAAACTTTCTTCTAATTTTACTCCAACCGGCGATCAGCCTTTGGCGATAGATAACATAACATCCGGCTTAATAGCAGGCGAAAAACATCAGACGTTGCTTGGTGTCACGGGTAGTGGAAAGACTTTCGTGGCTGCCAACGTGATCAACAACATTCAAAAACCAACCCTTGTCTTAAGTCACAATAAAACGCTTGCGGCACAATTATACGGCGAATTTAAGAATTTCTTTCCCGATAATGCCGTACACTACTTCGTGAGCTACTTTGATTATTATCAGCCCGAGGCCTACATGCCGAGAACCGACACCTATATTGAGAAAGATTCTCAGATAAACGAGGAGATTGATAGGCTGCGACACGCTGCTACCGATGCACTTTTATCTCGGCGCGATGTTTTAATAGTTGCTAGCGTCAGTTGCATATATGGGTTAGGGTCGGTCGAGGACTACAATAACCTGGCTATTAAGTTATCTACAGGAGAGCGAAGTGTTAGAGATAAGCTCTTAAGAAGATTAAGTGATATTCAATACCAGAGAAATGATATCGATTTTCATCGGTCGACTTTTAGGGTTAAAGGTGACGTGGTTGACGTCTATCCTGCGGGCGAAGAGACGGCCTATAGGTTGGATTTTTTTGGTGACACCATTGAGAAAATTACACAGATCGATCCTTTAACAGGGGAAATAATAGCTATCAAGAAAAATCTGACAATTTTCCCCGGGAGTCACTACGTTACGCCACAAGACAAACTTAAAGTAGCACTGGTAAAAATTGAACAGGAATTGGAGCAAAGACTAAAAGAATTCAAAAATGAAGGCAAATTGCTAGAAGCACAGCGCTTAGAACAACGAACCCGTTTTGATATAGAAATGCTTGTCGAGACAGGCTTTGTTAAGGGCATAGAGAATTACTCCCGATATTTGACCAATCGTGAACCGGGAGAACAGCCTGCCACCTTGATGGACTATTTTCCTGACGATTTCCTGCTATTAATAGATGAGTCACATATGACCATACCCCAGGTTAGAGGTATGTATAACGGCGATAGGGCACGAAAGGAAGTACTTGTTGATTATGGATTCAGGCTACCGTCGGCACTGGATAATAGGCCTCTAACATTTACCGAGTTTGAGAGACATGTCAATCAGGCGGTATATATTAGTGCAACGCCAGCTGAATATGAGCTGAGCCGCAGTCCTAAGCCGATAGAATTAGTAAATCGTCCTACAGGATTAATTGACCCTGAAATTGAAGTTAGGCCGGTAGAGGGACAAGTCGACAATTTGATAGCCGAAATCAGATCAACAATTTCCATGCGCCAAAGAGTACTCGTAACTACTCTTACGAAACGTATGGCCGAGGATTTAGCCGAATATCTAGGTGAGCTTAATATTAAGGTTGCCTACCTGCACAGCGATATCGATACGCTCGATAGAAGTGATATCCTAAGGGATCTAAGGCTTGGTACGTATGATGTATTGGTTGGTATTAATCTATTAAGAGAAGGACTGGATCTCCCGGAGGTATCTCTTGTAGCGATCCTAGATGCCGATAAAGAGGGGTTCTTAAGAAGTGAACAGGCTTTAATACAGACGATCGGTAGGGCTGCAAGACATGAAAACGGGCATGTTATTATGTATGCCGACAAAATTACCGGTAGTATGGAAAGGGCAATAGGAGAAACAAACCGTCGCCGAGATATACAGAGAGACTATAACAAAGCCCACAATATTACTCCTCGCGGTATTAAACGATCGATCGAAAAGGGCATGAGACCAGACTTACCCGAAGAAGCCAAAAGAGCCAAACTAGACCTTAAGAAGATACCAAAAGACGAGTATGTGTCGCTGATTAAAGATCTAACATCCCAGATGGAATTGGCTGCAGCTAATCTTCAGTTTGAAACCGCCGCAGAGCTAAGGGATATCATTAAAGACGTACAACAAAAGCTGTAACTACTGTCTAACTTGTCGTTCTTAACTCTCGGAATTCACCATAAACGGACCGTATTTGCTTTTTCGTCCTATCGGGACTCATCGGCATAAGCAAAAGTACTCACCCAAAGCCCTTCAAACAGACTACGGTGATGGGGATTGGCGGCTTAGATAGTGTATTTTTATTGCCCGTCTCCAGTAGGATTAATCAGCAAGCTTAACCCGGACTGACTGTATGCTGGTTTTTACTTCAGCGTTAAATTCATCATGATATATTAGAAAACTCTGACGACCATTTATCCAATAGCTGCTTGGTAGTTTAAGCTAGGGGTATCCATACATACGATCCTGATGGTATACTCTATTATAATATGGCAGTAATCTCTAGGGATGATGTATTAAAGTTGGCTCAATTAGCCAGATTGTCATTGTCTGATGACGAGGTCGAGCAGTTTTTAATCGAGCTTAGAGAAATTCTTCTTTATGTTGAGCAGTTAAAATCAGTTAATGTCGACAATTTAGCACCGACCGATCAAGTGACGGGACTTGTTAATGTTATGAGAGACGATATTACCATAGATTATGGATATGCTCCCGGTGATTTGCTTGGCAACGTTCCCCGTGTTGAAGAAAACCTTATTATGGTGCAGAGGGTATTATGAGCCAATGGTTGCCGATCGCTGAGATCGCCGATAAAGTTACTAAAAAACAAATAAGTGCTACCTCTCTCATTGAAAGATCCCTGGCGACAATTACTCAAAAAAAGGATTATAGGGCGATAATATCTACATTAGAAGATCGCGCCACAACCAGAGCCAAGATGATTGATGAAGGGAAACTTGGAGGCAGACTGGCCGGAGTTCCATTTATAGCTAAAGATAATTTTCTAGTATATGGCTCCGACACGACCGCTGCCAGCAATATACTCAAAGGGTTCAAGGCTCCTTATCAGGCAAGTGTTATCAACAAGCTGGAGAGTGAAGGAGCGATTTGTGTTGCCAAATCAAACTTAGATGCGTTTGCGCACGGAGCCAGTACTGAGAACAGCGATTTCTTTACTACTACCAATCCGCACGATCAGTCGAGAGTTCCAGGTGGCAGTTCTGGCGGATCGGCTGCAGCAGTTGTGCTCGATATGGCTCCCTTTGCCCTAGGAACCGACACAGGCGGCTCCACGCGACAGCCAGCCAGTTTTGTTGGCTGTGTTGGCTACAAACCAACCTACGGGTTAATGTCTAGGTCTGGCATCATTGCTATGGCCAGTAGCACCGACACGGTAGGCACCCTAGCCAAAACCGTTAACGACGCTTCTTTGGTGATCGATGTCATGGCGGGAATCGACTCCCTGGATTCAACAACGATCGACAGACAGCCAAAAGGGTACGACATTAACAATATTTCAGAGGATAATCTGCGCGGTAAGAAAATAGGACTCATTAGAGAATATATGGGCGAGGGTCTTGACGGCGAAGTCAGAGATGTCGTTAATGATGCCTGTTTAAGGTTAAAATCCGTAGGGTGTGAGGTTAGTGAAGTTAGTATACCCAGCTTGCCTTTAGCATTGGCCGTATATTATATAATTTGTCCCGCCGAAGTCAGCAGTAATCTCAGTCGATACGACGGGCAACGTTTCGGTTTTTCTTATAAAGAAGCTAATAACCTCGATGAAGTATACGAATTATCACGGGGATATGGTTTCGGAAAGGAAGCCAAAAGGCGGATTATGATCGGAACCTATGTATTAAGCAGCGGTTATTATAACGCCTATTACAAAAAGGCTCAAACCGTAAGAACAAAACTCATCAATGAGTTTAACGAGGTATTTAAAAACTGCGATTTCTTGATAGGACCAGTAGCGCCGACGAGTGCATTTAAGATCGGTGAAAATATTAAGGACCCTCTTCATATGTACCTAAGCGATGTCATGACCGTAGCGGTTAACCTGGTAGGCATACCTGCAGTCAGCATCCCAGCCGGAGAGAAAAACGGCCTACCAATAGGCGTCCAACTTATGGCTAATGCCAAAAAGGATCGAGAATTACTTTTGGCATCTAAGAACCTGGAGGGAATCCTAAGATGAGTTCATCAGACATTAAAGATATAGTAGCAATAGTTGTTTTGCTTATAATTGTATTTAGTATCGGTATTTTGCATCGACGACCTAAACCCTTAAACAAAAAATATTTTGATGCGGAATGGCACAAAAACCAAAAACTACTTGCCGATAAAAACAGCTGGGGAATGGTCATAATAGCCGCCGACAGTTTACTCGATCAAGCCTTAAAAAAGCGCCACTATAAGGGCAAAACCATGGGTGAGCGTTTGGTATCGGCACAAAGAGATCTGACGGATAATGACGGTGTCTGGTTTGGTCACAAACTTAGAAACAGAATCGCTCATGAAACCGGCGTAAAACTAAAAAAGCAAGAAGTATTACGGGTTTTAGTTTGCTTTAGACAGGCGCTAAAAGATCTGGGAGCACTTTAGTTTATGAATATCGATTCAAAGACGCGTAATAAGTACAAGGTAACAATCGGTATTGAATGCCATGTTCAGTTAAAAACTAAAAGTAAGTTATTTTCGGGCGCCGACAACGATGCCAGAACTGCCGCACCCAATACGCTAGTTAATCACATAGATTTTGGTCTTCCTGGAGCATTGCCGGTCTTAAACAAAGAGGCTGTGCGACTGGCATCTGTGCTCGCCTTTGCCTTAAATTCAAAGCCTCAATCATTCAGTAAATTTGACAGAAAACATTACTTTTACCCAGATTTGCCTATGGGTTATCAGATTACGCAATACGATCAGCCGATTATTATTGGGGGGGATGTTGAGATTCACGACGGAAATAACATTAAACGAATTAAAATAACTAGAGCTCATCTTGAAGCTGATGCTGGCAAGAGCATGCATCCTGCCGGCAAAAACTATAGCTTAGTGGACCTTAATCGCGCCGGTACTCCTCTGGTAGAAATAGTCAGCGAACCGGACATGCACTCTTCTAGTGAGGCCAAAGCATTTGTGAGGGAACTATATTTACTGGTAAGGTATAGCGGTGTAAGTGATGCCAACCTATATTACGGCAATATGAGATTTGATGTAAACGTCAGCGTCAGCCGTACCGAAGAACTTGGAACACGCACCGAGACGAAAAATCTAAATTCATTCAGATCAGTCGAGAAAGCCGCCGATTACGAGATAAACAGGCAGATTGAGTTGTTAGAGAAAGGCGAAAAAGTCGTTCAACAAACACGCGGCTGGGACGAAGCAAAGCAAAAAACTATAGCACAAAGGGGTAAGGAAGAGGCGCACGACTATCGGTATATGCCAGACCCTGATTTACCGCCGGTAATTTTAGACGCCGAATATGTTAAATCAATAGAATCTAAGATGCCCAAGATGCCTGCTTTTTGGCGAAAACAACTTGCTGATTTAGGGATTGGTTCGATGCATATTGAGACGTTATTGGAAGCTCAAGCTGATTATAAAGATGATGGGGTGGAGTTTTTGTCTTTAGTTTGTGAAGACGTGAATAATAAAGAGTATGCTACTTCGCTTGCCAATTGGTTTGTTAACATTGAAATACCCTTAAGGGCACAGATCAATGAATCCGGAACAGATCTTGAACAAGGGCTGAATCGTCGGGATATGTATAAACAGCTCTATGGGCTAATCAGTGAAAATAAACTCAGCTCGACTAACGCTAAAATACTGTTAACGAAGTTGTTAACCGAAGGTAAGCCGTGTCGGTCGGTTCTGAAGTTTGCTACCGAGAATTCACTAATCCAACTATCAGATCAAAACGAAATCGATAAAATAGTCGACGAAGTTATCATAAACAATCCAAAACCGGTATCGGACATTAAAAAAGGCGAGATTAAAGCAGTAGGGTATTTGGTCGGCCAAGTCATGGCGCATTCCAGTGGTCAAGCCAATCCATCGCTGACCAGGGATCTAATATTAGAGAAGCTCGGAATAGACAAATGACCCAAACTAAAATAACGAAAGCCGTTATTGCTGCGGCCGGTTTTGGCACCAGGTTTTTGCCTCAGACCAAGGCAATGCCGAAAGAAATGTTGCCGTTAGTAGATAAACCGATTATCCAGTATGTAGTCGAAGAGCTTGTTGCCGCGGGAATCAAGGACATTATAATAGTAACCGGATATAGTAAGCGTAGCATCGAAGATCATTTCGATGCGCCCAACCAGGATTTAATTACAAATTTAAAAAAGGGCGGAAAGGCAAAAACTGCACTGCTTGACGAAGTGCGTGCAATCAGCGAACTAGCAAACTTTATCTATGTCAGGCAAAAAGGAGCATATGGTAATGGTACGCCGCTGTTAAATGTCGAGCATCTAATGGGCAATGAGCCCTTTATTTATACCTGGAGCGACGATTTTATCAGTTCTTCGCCGAATCGTTTTACTCAGCTTATTAACGCATATAACAAAATGCCAGGTCAAATTCTGGCGGCAGTAAGAGCAAGAAGTGACGTAGACTATGATCGTTACGGTTTTGCTGGCGGTGATGAAATAGAGGATGGCCTAATTAAGGTACGCACAATTGTAGAAAAACCAGGTAAAGCTAATGCGCCGGGTGATTTAGCGACGGTTAGCGGTTTCTTGCTTACGAGCGATATATTCAGCTACCTAAAACAAGCTAAGAGAAACGTCGAAGGCACCGCCGAACTATATTACAACGACGCTCTAAAACTCATGATTAAAGATAATCAACCGGTTTACGCTTGTGAAATTAAGAACGGTAAATATTATGATGCCGGCAATAAACTTGAATACTTAAAAACAATCGTTGAGTTCGCGTTAAAACACGAAGACCTTAAACAAGACTTCGAAGACTATTTAAAAAACCTTGTTGGCGATCTTTAGCCAACCGCAGTGTTTAATGATTTATGCTTAAAAGCAGGTGGATCGGACTGAAAATTCCATACAATAATACGACTTATGGAAAAGTAAAAAAGATGCAATTATTAAATCGTATGGTATAGTTTTAAGCATGAACGAAGCGTCTCAGGTACTCTTGATTATAGTATCCAGCGTATTGTCGGTATTCTTGGTTATACTAATAATCATTGGTGTTGAGTTAATGAAACTTATGAGTGCAGTAAAAAAGGTTGTCGCACGTGCCGAGAAAATAGCCGATTCGGCACAAGTAGTAGGTGAATATTTAAAAAAATCCGCACAACATACATCTATAATGCGTACGCTTGCCAATATTATTGAATCATTAGCGAAAGGTAAAAAAGGGGAAAATTAGATATGTCAAAAGATACAGCCAAGAAAGTAACCATTGGTGCCATTGTTGCTGGTATTGTTGGATTTATAGCCGGAATTTTAAGTGCACCAAAAAGCGGAAAAGAGACCAGGGCGGATATAAAAGAGGGGGTAGGCGATGCTGCTGAAACTATCGAAAAAGAATTTAATGCTACCTATAAAGAACTAGTACAGACCATAAAGGATGCAAAAAACTTAGGAAAAACATTAAGTGGACCGACTATGAAAAAATTTACCGATGCTCTAGAAATTGCAATAGCAGCAAAGAAAAAAGCATTTGAGGTATTAAAAACTGCCAAGACCGAAGAGTTTGAGGCCGTCACCAAGGAGCTCTCCAAGGCTATCACGGGCCTCAAAACCTTTCTTAAGAAATAATTCGTTTTTTAGGGTCGCCTTGAGAATCTACGGATCAGACTTTCGGTGCTGTAGCGGTAACCGTTTTTGATATAATATCAGCTGTAAATCAGGGGAGTTATGCCGTCAGATCACAACTTATCGGCCGTAGACTTTGTGCACTTGCACAACCATACTCAGTACAGTTTGCTGGACGGGCTAACTAAAGTACCGGCTCTTTTAGATT
Organism: Candidatus Saccharimonadota bacterium; assembly: GCA_027371825.1. Lineage (GTDB taxonomy): Bacteria > Patescibacteriota > Saccharimonadia > Saccharimonadales > UBA4665 > JAJZNU01. The sequence goes on along the minus strand of DAHXLE010000019.1, from coordinate 4,107 downwards.
GGGTCAAGGAAGCGGGTATGAATGCTGTGGCAATAACAGACCACGGTACGCTATCCGGTGTCATAGAGTTTTATGAAGAATCTTTAAAACACGAAATAAAACCGGTTATTGGAATCGAAACATATGTGGCGGCCAGAACATACAAGGACAAAGAGGCTGCAAAAGATAAACTTAATTACCATCTTTGTGTTTTGGCGATGAACAATACCGGTTATCAAAATTTAATGCAACTTTCAACTATCGCTAACTTGGAGGGAATGTACTACAGGCCCAGAATTGATCACGATTTGCTCGAGAAATATAACGACGGTTTAATAATACTCAGTGGCTGTATCGGTGGAGAAATTGGAGATAACTTAAGACAGGGTCAATATCAGAAAGCCAAAGAAATTGCTGCTTGGTATAAAAAAATATTCGGAAATCGTTATTATCTAGAGGTTCAGGATCACGGTCATCCGAAACATCCAAGCGTCTGGAAGGAACAGACACTAGTGAATGATCAAGTCATAAAAATAGCCACCGAACTTCAGATCCCCTGCGTAATCACCTGTGATGCTCACTATCTTAAACATGAAGATCGGCAAGCGCACGAAATATTGCTATGCGTGCAGACCGGCTCGTTTTTATCAGACGAAAAAAGAATGAGCCTCAAAGATTTCGAATTACATGTAACGGATCCAAACGAAATTATTGCAAGATGGGGAGAAGAGCACCCCGACTTTATAACAAACACTAGGTCGGTGGCGGCAAGGTGCAATGTAACGATAGACCTAGGCAAGATATTAATTCCTAAATTCCAATTACCCGATACGGAATCTGAGAAAAGTTTTCTAGAGAACAAGGTTTATGCCGGCCTAGCTTATAGATATGGTAATAAAACCGAGCTCACCGCCTCCAAATTATCCATCGACGAGCTAAAAGCAACACTGAATGCCAGCGTGCTCGAACGGGCAGAGTACGAACTGGGAGTCATTGATCAAATGGGCTTTAACGGCTACTTCTTAATCATCTCAGACTTTATTAGTTGGGGTAAGAGCCAGGGCATAGTTTTTGGTCCGGGAAGGGGATCGGCGGCAGGTTCAATAATTTCATATGCCCTAAAAATAACCGAACTTGATCCATTGCAATATGATTTACTATTTGAAAGATTTTTAAACCCCGACAGAATAAGTATGCCGGATATAGATATAGATATACAGGATTCAAGGAGAGACGAAGTAATAGCCTACTGCGTAAACAAATACGGCTCTGACAGGGTTGCAAATATTGTAACATTCGGACGAATGGCAGCCAGAAACGCCGTTAGGGACGTAGCCCGAGTACTCCAAGTTCCATATAAAGAAGCCGACAGAATGGCTAAAATGATTCCTCCGCCAGTACAAGGGCGACACATACCCTTGGAAATATCGTTACAGGAGGATGCCGAACTAAAAAATGAATATATTAGCAATAAAACGTCTCGAGAGGTCTTTGATCTTGCGATTCAATTAGAAGGCACAATTCGAAGTCACGGTATTCACGCCGCCGGGGTAGTCATAGCTCCAGATGATATCGTGAAATTTGCCCCGCTAGAAATGGCCCAGAAGGGAGTGGTTGCTACCCAATATCCCATGGGACCAATAGAAGAACTCGGTTTATTAAAAATTGACTTTCTTGGCCTGTCGAATTTAACAATAATAAAAAATGCCCTGAGAATCATCAAAAGAGTATATTCGAAGGATCTGGATATTAATAAACTTCCACTAGATGATAAAACGACATTTGAACTTCTAGCAAGAGGTGATACGACGGGAGTTTTTCAGCTGGAGTCGTCCGGAATGAAAAGATATCTAAAAGAACTCAAGCCCAACATGTTTGAAGATATAATAGCGATGGTTGCTCTATACCGGCCGGGTCCCATGCAGTTTATAGATGATTTTATAACCAGAAAGCAAGGTATTAAAGATATTGTCTACGCTCATCCAAAGATGGAAACCGCCCTTAAGAATACCTATGGTGTTTTAGTATACCAAGAGCAAGTTATGCAGATCAGCAAAGATCTGTGCGGATTTAGCGGAGGTCAAGCCGATACCTTGCGTAAAGGTATTGCCAAGAAAATACCGGCCGTTTTAACAAAAATGAAAATCGACTTTATTGAAGGAGCCGTTAAATATTCCAATGCTAATCGTCAGGATATGGAAAAATTCTGGAAACAGCTTGAAGATTTTGCGGCCTACTGCTTCAATAAATCGCACGCTGCTTGTTACGGACTGATTGCCTATCAGACAGCCTATTTAAAAGCTCATTATCCTGCGGCGTTTATGGCTGCTCTTATGACTAGTGATTTTGAGAGCACCGATCGGTTAGCTATTGAGATCAGCGAGTGTCAGCATATGGGTATCGAGGTTTTGCCTCCCGATGTAAATGAATCGTTCGTGGAATTTTCGGTTGTGCCGGGAGACAAGCCGAAAATACGTTTCGGGATGTCTGCTATAAAAAATGTCGGGACGCAAGCCGTTGAGGAAATCCTGAGAGCTCGTAACGACAACCATTTTCTATCGCTTGAAGATTTTTTTTCCAGAGTAGACGTTAAAATCGTAAATCGTAAAGCGCTGGAGAGTCTAGTTAAGTCGGGTGCATTTGACAGCTATGCCGATCGATCATTATTAATGGCTAACATAGATAACATGTTAAGTTTTGCATCTCGTCAGCAGAAACAAGTCGCCAGCGGTCAAACCGACTTATTTGGCGCCGTAGCCAATGAATCTGTGGTGCACAAAACACTATCGATGATTAAGCCCGATATTATATATACGTTACGCGAACAATTATTGTGGGAAAGAGAACTGCTCGGTTTATACTTGAGTCAAAACCCCCTGGATCAGTATGAAAATTTTTTAAGTGAGCAAACTGTCTCGTTGTCTACTCTCAGTAATGCCATAGAAGGTAAGTCGGTAACTATCGGAGGCGCTATAACAGACGTAAGGATAATTACCACTAAAAACGGTCAAAAAATGGCATTCGCGAAACTTGAAGATAAATCAGGTGAAACCGAAGCTATACTATTCCCTAGCTCCTACCAACAAACGCTTGGTCTTTGGGAGAGAGACAAAGTAGTGCTGATACGCGGTAAAGTCTCGACTCGAGATAGGGACGGTAATAGCGGAGGAGACCTAAAGGTAATAGTGGACGACGCCAGAGAAATTACTCACGAGCAAGCTACCAGCTATCAGTTGACCGGCAAGAAAATTAAGATTCCTACGCCTAAACGTAATGTCGCAAAAGCCGTATCGGCTCCATCTGCTACACTAAAAAAAGAAAGTCCGGAACGCATCTATATACGCCTTACCGACGGAAAGGACGAAAAACTATTAATGAAATTAAAAGGCGTCATAGATGAGCACAAAGGTCTGACAGAAGTAGTCTTGGTGCTGGGTGAAAGCAAACAAATCATTAAACTACCCGACCGTCTGAAGAACGATAAAGACTCCCTCGGCAAGCTCAAGAAGCTTGTGGGTGAAGATAACCTAAAAGTTCAGTAGCAATCGAGCTAAAGTACCACGGCTGCGAGCCCGATGCTGACTGTGATTGTACCAAGAACAGCTCCAACTCCTCCCAATACTTTAACGCCCATGAAAATTATCAAAAAAGCTGCAATGCCAAAAAGTGGCAGATACGGATAGTAAGTCTTTAAGAATGGTTTGGTATGCTTGTGGTGGTTACCGTAACGTTTAGTGTTATTGATTCTTGCATTATGTTTCTTAACTGCTTGCTTAGATAATGCCATGACTTTACTTTCTTCTCTTAATTTGTATTTTATTTACGAACTTATTTTAGCTTAGCATAAAGACTTAGCTGATAAAAGTTATTTTATAGAAAAATATTGACCCGCTTGACGGCCTATCTTTTTAGGTATGTAGGCTAGGGTAGCTTTTATGTATTAATAGAATTTACGATGGATCTTGCTCGTTTATTGATAACGAATTGCGGCTTAAGACTAAATTCTAGTTGCTCTACTAATCTGTTGGCCTTGAGAACAAACTACAAAGGATTGTAATTGTACGTTGTTTTGAAGCTCCTCTATGGGCAATTAGTTTGTCCTTCCATACCCCAAACCTACCATCCAGC
>DAHXLE010000003.1 GCA_027371825.1 Candidatus Saccharimonadota bacterium | reverse complement strand
CTTGATTAGCTAAACCGGTCTTCTTGAAGTATTTAATTTTTATGAAATGATAATTGTGTTCTTCGGGCCAGAGATCCTTAACAGATCGTAATTCCGGAGGGGTTACTCGTCCGTCTGGGTTGAAGGGCCTTTTTTGGTTTTATCCCCATGGATTGAAGCATTCCTGATATCCCTTATTCTGCTTTGTTTTTTATGTGCATCTTGTATTAGCAGAGAGGCGATTTTCATGGTTGTCTCAAAATTAAGTTGATCATCAGTTGGGCGTTCACCCAACTCAAATAGAGCTGTACCGATCCGTTGTGCCGCTTCGTATATATCAGAATATGACCATAAGGCAAGATCCGCCGATAGCATGTCATCGATACCACGACTGGCTCTCTCTTCATTCAGCCTTGGCGTCAACTCATTTCCAATATCTATTATGACCCTGGTTAATTCAAACTGTTTGGAATCATCACTATCCCACCGTTTCTTTAATATCCCGGCGTTCTGCCATCCCGCTTCAGCCATCTCGGATATCACCATCCCGATGAGGTCGAGCGATCTATTAACCAGTTTAAGATGGTGATCTTCGCAACCAAGGTATTCTATAGCTCCTTTTTCTTCTACGGCTTTCAGGAGTCTGCCCAATTTTATTGTATCTTTCTCTGCGATGCCGATAGAAAAGAGTAGTTTTCTGCGAGTACGTTTATATTCGCCCTCAGCCACACGGCGGTCTTTCTCTCTCCCTAAATTTACTATACTTTGGTTGTTGACCCTTTCTTGATAGTTATCGGCCGAAGGCTGCGCTTCGGATTTGTTATATATCGGGCGCCCACGTTTGCTTTTAACCTTGTCTTCAACCTGTGATAGTACCGATTCCCAAAGTTGTTGAGATGGAGGACTGGATTCTTGTGATGCCGGCCCCCCGGCGGGCATGTTTTCTGCCAACATCCGGGTCAATGATAAAAAGAATCCCGTGCGTGTGCTCGGTCTTATGCCATACCTAAGATTATTAAAGTATTCGATGAGCGTTTGGGCGGCCGACTCCAAAAAATCCGGATTTTTAGCGGCTCTATCGTTGATACCTTGCCAAACTATTTGTTCAAACCGATCATCGCCCGGTGTGTAATTAGAATTTTTAGCTTTGAGACTACGACTGTCAATTCCCGCTAACAAATGCAATAAGTAAGAGTTATCGTCGACTTCCTGCTCGCCGTTGAGTACTGATAAAATTTGCTGATCGGCTACTACCTTGGCCTCTCTGGCTCTTTGTCGGGTAGGTAAATATGCCAAGTCTTCGTAACATTTTTGATATAAATCATAGGAAAAGTTAGGAAGCGAATCCACTAATGGTCGTTGTGATAATTTTTCCGCAGAAGCCATCAGCCTATTTTAACATAATAGTGCGATATAATCATCTTTAAGTTGCGACTTTATAAAATAAGCGTGTTAATTAACTTAATTCTTATGGATCTTTCATTTAAGTATGACTCGTTTAGTAGATAACCGTGCAATACGATAATCTGACACCTCTATGGATAAGTAAAAAAGTTTGTGTCAACGCAGAGTAATTGGTATAAAAGACTAGATGATTAACACTCCCGAACAAAGAATTGATGGGGCTGCCCTATTGATCGCAGACGAAGTCTTACTGCGTGCGCCGTCTTTAGTTGTATATAACGGGTGTGCGAATAGAGTATATTGGGAGAATACCGGCCAAATGAGCTTATCGATTGATATGGAGCTTGGTGAACCACTGCCCAAAAAAATAGTCACTCGGCCTCCGAGTATCCGGAGATGTTTGTTCACCATCGAGGATCCAGACGGTGCCGCAAGCTTAGGAATAAATTTTTTTTGGCCGGATCATGAAATGGATGAGCTGAACGACGATGGCTATGCCTGGATGGTGCTTGAATCGTTTGCTGTGTGTCTAAACGGTCTTCTAAGTAACATGCCCCGCAGAAACAAATTCATCATAAGAAATAAAACGGCACCAGGTTTAGATTGCGACGATGTAGCCGGTGACTTTAAGCATTTAATAAACGACCCTACGCCTAAACGCAACAAAATTTCCGTTGCTTCTCGACTCGAATAAAATTAGGTTTACGCCTGAGTTTATTTATTGTCTATTTTATTTTTCTAGATCCTGATAACCGATGGTCAAAAAACTAGTCGGCAGCAATGATGCCCTAGTCGTTTTATTAACTACTTAGAATATATTAAATGATATCTTTCGGTATTTGGGTGGCGTAGCATTGGCGTCGATTGCTTTTATACCATACCTCAGGACGCCGAATTCTACTTTCGGTCTATAGTTCAACGATTTCATCCTGTCAGAGATAATATCAATGGCTACCGCGACCGTCTCTGTCTCGTGGTCAAAATGAGGTACCAGAAATTCTACTGTCGGGTTGCCGAGTATCACGGCTTCGTCAATCCGGCGTGTCAAGATATTCAGGTATGTTCGGACTAATTGTTCGACGGCGCTGTCGAATTCAGCGTTATCAACCACTTCACCCTGATTACCTCGTTCGGTCAAGCTGTGGAGATAATCCATCTCGACAATATCTCGCGCGTAACTTAACGCTAGTTCACCGGGCTGCTCGTAAGCTTCCGGTCTTGCCGTTGCCGGACTTGTAGTGAGATGTACGTTGTAACCGTTTTCGTACGCATCAATCATGAATGAATTATTATTAAAAATTGCTCATAATGCAAGCATATGCGTTAAGATATCTTCGTTTTACGTGTGTCGCATCGAGGCACTAGGGTTATTATTAGGGAAATGTCGGAATATCTTATCGGTGTTTTGGCGGAAGGTATGATAGGTTACTTTGCTGGGGCTCTTGCGATGTATTTCGTCACAATGTATCGGGCCAGATAATATCCTGCAACAGACCCGATAATGCCGAATATCCATCCCCCGGCAATATCGAGCGGAGAGTGAACCTTGGCGAGTACCCTGGCAATACCGATTATGACTGTTAATGCCAGCATGATATTGGCGATATTCTTCTTAAAGAAATATGTAATAGCGGTAAGTGTTCCTGTCAAAAGAGCATGATCCGAGGGGAATCCATTGTCGGCAGCGTGTGGTATGAGGGGTTTAACGTGTTCCGTAACAAATGGACGGGGATCATAATACAGCCTGCTAGCGATCCTTGAGAGAATGAAGGCTATTGCACCGGCCAGAATAATCGAGAGTAAGAATTGCTTTTTTATGTTTTTCGGACTTAGCCACCAGGCTATAGCTATGGCCGCTATGACTAAGAGGTAGAGATACTGGGCAGAAATTATTATCAGTAAATTCATGCAATTTTATGATATATGTTTTATTAGCTCGTTGTCCAATGTAATGTCAGTTAATCTTAAGGAATCTTCAGCCGTGCTTGATGCTATATATTTAACTGTCATGGCGAGCTGATTGTCTTAACCTAGGTTAGTGTTAGGGTTCGTTAACCAATGGCTAGTGGTGATAATTTTAGTCGGCTAATCTTTGGTTTAGAGCCCAAAAGTAGTATTGACTCCTATAAAGCACTAGCTTAATATGAAAATTAGGAACAGTGAAATAATGCGAAAGGATACCATGCGAAAACAGACTCTTAAGCTCGGAATGTTTGGAACGGTATTGATGCTCGGGTTAGTTAGCGGATCGACCGCGCTGGCGTTGCCTTCTCAGGCTAACGTACACGCCATGGCAGCCGCCCATAGCACTACTACGGGTAGCGTAGGCAGTTCATCTGTTGCGGGAGGACAAGTAACGGCTTCTGCTGGTAGCAGTATAGGATCGGATCATGCCGCTGCCGGTCAGGCTAAGGGCCAATCTCATCTAGCCGCTGCGCAGTTGAGAGCTTGCAATAATCGTCAAGCGGCAATCAAGAATATTATGACGCGTATTGATACCAGAGCACAAAATCAGATTTCTTTATTCGGAACTATTGCGACCCGGGTTGAAATCTTCTATGTGAGCAAAGGAAAGACTTTCAGCAATTATAACCAGCTGGTGTTGTCGGTGAATGCGGCCAAGGCACAGGCTGAGACCGATTTTGGAACTTTGAGGGTTAATAGCAGCTTCAGCTGTGGCTCAAGTAATCCGAAGAGTATGGTTTTAGCTTTCCAGGGTTATCTCAAAACCGAAATAAGCGATTTACGAAACTATCGCACCTCGGTCAAAAATCTTATCGTCGGGGTTGCCTCGGCGAATGGGCTAAAGGTCTCAGGCTCTAATACTCAAGGAGGACAATAGATATGAAAAAACAGACTTCGGGTTTTGCTATCGTAGAATTATTGATACTTTTGGTTGTAGCGGCTGGAATTGCGGGGGTGGGATATTATATATGGCATAATCATAAAAATTCCTATTCTACACCAGCGTCAACATCCAGCTCTTTGAACTACCAGTCCCCTACTACTTCTGCGCCACAGGCTCCATCAATCAACAGTACCTCAGGTCTTAACAATGCAATGTCGGCGCTTAATCAGACTAGCATAGGTTCAAGCACCACGGATAGCAATCAGCTGAGTAGTCAAACCAGCGGATTTTGAAATTAAGACTATTGTATAAAGTTATGTTTCGTGACACGACAGATGCTTAGAGCTTGTTCAGGTTTGTCTAGCTTTTGAGGCGTGATGCGTTAAAGTGCCCTCACTTTTGTTTGGTAACTTGAACCCGAGTACAAGTTTCCAGCTATATTCCCGATACATCTTGGTAATACTTCCAAGACCTAATTCCTCGAGCAGACTAGGACGGTTGTACTCGAGAGCAGCAATAAGATAGCCAATTCCCGACAGCAGCAGCATTAATACGTTAGCCGGGCGAAT
>DAHXLE010000022.1 GCA_027371825.1 Candidatus Saccharimonadota bacterium | reverse complement strand
ATGTTGAGTCGTCAGCTGATAATTAACCTGTTCGATAAACGAAACATCCGACGAAGCTATAGCCACCTCCCCTTCCCGGACCGATGCTAAAGCAGCATAACTTACTATCGGTAGTTTATTGTTGAACTCTTGTATTATCTGCTTCGAGCTATCTGTAGCAATGACTTTCCCGGACGTACTAACCAACATCCTCGAAGAGTCGGCAGTACTGATAATAAGGACGGGCTGCGAAACAGAGAGCTCGATTGTTGGCTGTCGGCCTATTATTGGTATGGTAACCGATACGCTAGCTAATTCGGGAAACTGTTGGCGCAGTTCAGCGGTAATGCTAGCTATGTTCACGCTTAATTTAACGCTATTGCTAATCGACTTATTGAAATCTTTAGCAGCAGCAGACTCATATACACTAACTGGCTTTAACAAGACCGAGTTAGCATTATTGCGATTCATAATTATGACTTTTGGAGTGCCACCTATAGTAAGTTCAAAATAACCGAACAATAGGATCAATACCGTTATGATTACCGTAGACACTCTCGGTAAAGTTCGTTTGTTTTTAGGCGTGGTATTTTCCTCATGGCTATTACGTCGCATGACGTCTGATTGACGAGAAGATCGGGCTTCATAATACGAAAAGTTTTTAGTCCTAGTAGTTGGCCGCTCTACAGTATTCGAGCGGCTTCGGGGATTTGACTTCGGGCGTTTTTTTATCATATGCATACCGTAAATTATTTTTGGACGCTACTAATAATTAGCTCAGCTAGATGCTTCGCGGAATCGGGGTTAGCAAATGTACAAATTTTTTGCTCTAACATCTGCCTTTCTTTTGGATTGTTAAGAAGATACGTTGTGGCCGATAACAGATCCCGAGCACTATTTTTAGACTCCGTGACCAGCTTGACTGCCCCGCTGTTGGTGAGAATTTCAGCATTTTTCAATTGATGTCCTGACGTTAGTAAAGGATTAGGGACTATAATGCACGCTTTTCCCTGCACGGCAAATTCTGCTATATTAGTCGCTCCGGCTCTCGCAATCACCACATCAGCAGCACCACTATATTTATACAAATCCTCGACATATCCCTTGACCATAACTCTGCTTAAATAAGGCTTGGATAATGTTTTGCTATAGTGTTCAGATATAGACTGATCATGCTTTCTACCGGCCACATGAACAATCACCAGATCATCGTAGTCTCTTAAGAGTTCCGGTACGATATCCATAACCATCATGTTTAATTTTTTTGCTCCCTGTCCGCCGCCCGTTATGAAGATAACTTTCTTATACTCTTGAATTCCTAAGTCCTTTCTATAAGATTGCTCTAGCTTTTCATCTACTTTTTTAAATTGTTCCTGAACCGGAACGCCGACAGTTACAGTTTTGTCTAGGGGGTATGGATATACTGTCTTCGGTAATGCCACGGCATGAATCGTCGCCCAGCGAGCGATCAGTCTGTTGGCAAGTCCAGGGACCGAGTCCGAATCGTGGGTTATAAAAGGTACGTGTCGTCTGGACGCGGCAATCCCTACCGGAACCCCGACAAATCCGCCTTTAATGAAAATTAAATCCGGGCGTAGTTTTCCAAGTAATCGCCATGATTCGAAAGTACCGATAAGCACTCTAAAAATATCTCTAACGTTCTTCGTGAGGGTCGGCAGGTCTAGCAGCTGTTTAAGTAGGCTCTGGCCGTGATAGCGACGAAGCTTACCTGCCCTAATCACATAGGTTTCATCAATACTAGCATCTCGAGTCGGTATATCCCCCAGCTTATCTCCTCGCTGACCTATATAAACCAGGTGCACGTCAGGGCGAATTTTTTTCAGTTCATGGGCGACCGCTAGGAGTGGCGTTATATGCCCTCCTGAGCCGCCCCCTGTCAGTATGATCGTCATTTAATCTCTCTTTCTGCTTATCGCCACTATCATTACGGTTTAGCTGTACATAGCTAGTATATCGTGAAATCTGGAATAAAATCCCAATTGCTAGCATCACGAACAGCATACTGGTTCCCCCATAGCTGATTAAGGGCAGTGTTATACCCTTCAGCGGCAATAACCCTATCATTGCTCCAATATTAATAACCGCCTGAATACTCAACCAGGTCAATATACCAACAGATAATAATTTCGTGAAGTTATTTGGTGCTTGCACAGCAATTCTCTTGATCCGAGTAAAAAGAGCGACGAATAGACCTATTAGCACCATGTCTCCAATAAAACCGAATTTCTCGCTATAAATAGCAAAAATCGAATCATTGGCCGACTCCGGAAGATAGCCGTAGGCTTGCACGCTACGCCCCAGGCCCAACCCCAGTAATCCGCCCGATCCAACGGCTATTAACGCTTGACATGACTGGTAGCCACTGGTCAGGCAATTGGATGATGGGTGTAGAAACGACTCCAGCCGAGCCCGTCGATACGGCGTTAATGAAATAGCCAGGATTCCTACTATTGCTATAAGCACACTAACGGTCACGATCTTTTTTAACGGCATACCGGCAACGAATATACAGATTGTCATTATACCCAAGATTACCCCTATAGATCCAAGGTCGCTCTGCACGCCGGCGATAACAGCTCCCATGACCACCAACGCAACTACCAGAGGCAAGAATGCTTTTCTTGTATTGCTTAACTGCTTGTTTTTTATCCGATCAGACAAAAACTTGGCCAGCCATATAACCACCGCAAAAGTAACTAGCTCAACGGATTGAAAAGATAAACTTCCGAGCCTTACCCACCTATGCGCCGGATATTGGGGATTAACCGGCATAGCAATAGCAATTAATGTCGCCACTGTAGCTGCAGCAATTATAAGTTTGTAATATTTTTTCCACCAAACAAGCGGAATTTTCGATGCAGCTAAAAAGGCTACAACACTTAGAGCAATCGCAAGGAGTTGTCTGTTTATATAGAAGTTATTGCTGACATTATTAGCAAGACCGAGGGCCGTACCAATCGAATATATCACCACCAACCCGATAACTAACAATATAACTACAATGATAACTAGCCAGTAATCCGGACGATGACGTCTAGGGAGACTTTCCTCAGGTTCCTCTAACCTATTTTTGAGGTTTAGTCGTCGCCCACCAAGACGATTTATAGGGTTCATGGTCCTAGTTGAATCTCCCGATCAAGAATACTATCAGTCCAAGGACTGCCGCAATCTGACCGAGTATCCAAAAACGCATAGTTACTTTAGTTTCAGGCCAACCGATCGCCTCAAAGTGATGATGTATAGGAGAAGATAAAAATACTTTCTTGCCGTGACGTAATTTTTTGGAAGTTCTATTAATAATTACCGATCCTGTCTCGATGACGTATACACCGCCTATTATGGGCAAAACGTATATGGTATTAGTCTGCATGGCAATTATTCCCAGAGCAGTTCCCAGCGCAAATGAGCCGACATCTCCCATAAAAAACCTGGCCGGGTAGATATTAAACCAGGTATAGCTAAGCAAGGCTCCCACTACGGTTAAACAAAACGCTGCTAAGGAGTATTTACCCTGGATACCGGCGATGATAGCATAGGTTGCAAACGAAGAAGATAAAAGACCTCCCGCCAAGCCGTCTAACCCGTCGGTAATATTTACCGAGTTAGCCGTAGCTACAACAACAAACCAGAAAAGCGGTATTACGAACACGCCTATATTGATGTCGTGAACAACCGGTAAATACAACGTATGTACACCCAGTTTGTCCCAAAACCACCACCCTCCCAAAAGTGCCACTACACTATATAGAGTAAATTTCACCTTGGCTTTCATGCCGGCAATAGAAGAATTAACTCCTCTTATATTCATCATGTCGTCCGCCAACCCTACCAGCCCGGCACCGATCATACCGGCTAACGGCAGCCATGTCTCACCTCTGTTGAGATTAGTAATTAGTGTAACTATCGCAATAGATACTACGAATATTAGACCAGCCATGTTTGGAATATTATTTCTGTGCTTAGCGGCATGAAGCTTGTTGTAAACCGTAGCCTTTCCGCCAGACCAAGCATCACTTCTGGCTTTCTTCCACCAGTGATATTTGTATGCCAAAGTAGTAAAGATCGGGGTTAGAGCCATGGCAAGCATAAATCCCAAGAACCCTAACACAAATACGTGAATTAGTGTGCTGGTTGGAACTAGCAATCTTAGAGTCCGTGTCATATAGATATTTCCTTATATTGTATCATCTTATTAATTGGGGGTTATGTAGCCATCATTAATTAACATGTGCACAAGGTCGGCAAAAATTGGCTGTCCGCCGTATGACCCGGCATATCCAGGTATATTCGGTTTTATATTATAAACTACGATTACATATTGAGGTTTACCTTGTCCGACAAAACCAACATAAGTACCGTTATATATATTGGCGTAGTAGCCCCCTCCCGGCTGTGCGACTTGTGCTGTCCCGGTTTTTCCTCCAACCATATAATTAGACGGGAAGTTCATAAAATAAAAACCTCCTTGCAAATAGGCCTTAACAACGTTTTGCATTAATGGTACGAGTTCTGGCCCGATATTTGGTTTAACTACATTTTTTTCTAAAACTTTGGGTTTAAATTTTACCACCGTACCATCTGGCTTAACGGTCGCATCTACAAGAGTAGGCTGATAATATGTCCCACCATTTAAGACGCTCGACAAGGCAGCCCCTAGCTGTATCGCGGTAAGCTGAACACCCTGGCCAAAGGCAGTGTTGGCGTATCTTAAATCAATGCTGGGATCGGCTAGATTTGGAGGAGGTACATAACCCGGCGATTCGTATCCTTGCTGGATGCCTGTGATTCTTCCTAGCCTGAAATGATTGGTCATGTAGTTATACCATGCGTCTATGCCGTGGCCGGTAATCTGGGTTCCTCCGGGATGACTCATCTGCATGAGCATCCATGTAGCTCCAGTGTTAAGTGATAGCGCCAAAATAGAGGCAATATTCTGTTCACGAGCTCCTCCGTCTTGTTTAATGTCCGTTATATTGAAACCATCGATTACCCAGTGCGCCGGATCATAAAATGATTCGTTCGGAGTTATAGCTCCTAAGTTTAGAGCAGCTGAGGTGGTAAGGGTTTTCATGCTTGACCCCGGTTCAATATCATCGTCAACTACACCGTTCTGGAATACAGAAGGATTACTTACTGCTGAATAGTTTGCCGGATTATATGTAGGATAATTGGCCATGGCAACGACTTGCCCGTTATATGGATCCATGACCAGCGCACTAACACGCTGAGACTTCGTTTTCTTATACTCGGATTTGAGGATTTGTTCCATCTGAGCCTGTATGCCCATATTCAAGGTTGTAATAATATTGTCACCTGGAATTGGAGCTCTGTCTATGTTTCCCGGCACAGCGGCAAGAGGTACTCCGTTGGCGTCGGTTATAGCCTTAAGTTTACCGGGGGTACCGGCAAGTTCAGAATTCAACGCCTGCTCCAAGCCATATTCCCCTTGCCCGTTGTTATTTACAAAGCCAAGTGTTTGGGACGCCAGATCACCGTCGGGATACGATCTATAGTCCTGGCCCTGAGTACCAACCCCAGGATATTTGTAGGCCAATATTTGCGACGACTGCGCTTTGGTAAGCTTCCTGGCTAGCACAACATAACGCGTGCCCTTGATTTGCATCTCCTGTTGATAATTCGATGCCGATCCACCTATAACACCAGCAATAGTCGCGGCAACTTTCTTGGGTTGGTGCACTAGAGTTGGATCAACAAATAACGTATAAAGTTCCTGGTTTAAGACTATTGGCACAATTGAGTTGCCTTGATGGGCTTCAATAATTCCTCTTGTAGCAGGAATTTGGTATTCTTTTTGTTGGTCACTCAGTGCCGCAGCGTGATAGTACCCATACTTAATAATCTGTATATAGAATAACCGAACAACGAATATGCCCATTATTATCATTAACACTAAATAAATAATGTTAGCCCTTCGGGAGACACCCGAAACTAACGTCGGCATACTAAATGACGGCTTCATAAGAACTAATTATAACTCTTCTAGTGCGTAATGCTGCCACTAGGGGCTACCGGAACCATAGATTTAGCCACCGAACTGTTTTGGATACGGCTCGTAGACTGTAAACTTGCGGACGTAACCTCTAGACTGTCGTTCTGTGCTTGTAAAGAAGCCTGTTGTTGCTTAAGAGCGTTGATCTGATAACCATAAGTATTAGTCTTAGTAACTTGAGTTAAATACAGCAAACCCAATAGACAAGCTAGAACAACAAGAATAATAGTATTGCTTATCGGGCCAACGCGGTGATCCGTTCGTTGAAAACTAATAGCATTTTTATGCCGTCCGGCGAAAGCATTGCGACGGCCTACGGCAAGTGAGCTTGAATATGTCATTGTTATACCTATATGTGTTTATGTTTATATTTATTTTCTATTTGGGTCAGGGGCGCAAAAAGTTTTTTAGACTGTACGCCCCATCAACCACCATTTCTATAGAGCTTACGACACTCGGACGCGCACTCTATAGGTTTGGGAGCTGCTTCTTACCTTAATTGGCATGAGCGGATCCCTTTCTTTTATGTTTTTATTTTCACTGCGGCTCTTAGCTTAGCACTTCGAGCACGCGGATTTAATGCAATTTCTTGGGTGTCGCCAATGGCCGGTTGTTTACCGATAAGCTTCAGTTCCGCATCGTAGTTGTTGCCACTATGCTCACTGAAATATTGCTTCACCAAACGATCTTCCAAGCTATGAAAGCTTATTACGATCATCCGTCCTCCTGGGTTTAGTAAGGACTTCCAGATCGGCAAACTGAGTCGCAGTAATTCCAGCTCATTATTTACCTCAATCCGAAGCGCTTGAAACGTTCGGGTTGCTGGGTGAACTCTACTGTGCCCCGGCCAAGCTCTGGCGACAATTGTGGCAAGTTCATGGGTAGTCTTGACCGGTCGGGACATAACTATCCTCCGGGCAATTTGCCTGGCTTTTGGATCCTCGCCATACTTTTGAATCAGATCTCTAAGTCGCGCCTCACTATAATGGTTAACTATGGTGTCGGCACTCAAAGTTTGTCTCTGATCCATGCGCATGTCGAGGGGTCCGTCTTGGGCAAAACTAAAACCACGACTCGCTTTATCAAGGTGCGGTGACGACACGCCCAAGTCAGCCAAAATTACATCAAACTTTAACCCTTCTCCTTGCAAGGATTTACTGGCACTTAAAAAATCATCTTGTATGATTCTAGCACCCTTGTCTTTAAAGAGATCTTGAAGCGTTTTAACGGCTTCTGTGTCGCGGTCAATTAAAACCGACTCTTTATAGTTACCTGTCAGCTTTAATATTGCCGCAGCGTGTCCACCATAACCGGCCGTCAGATCGAGATATTTGTCTCCCTTCTGCGGGTCCAGTATTTGGAGTGTTTTCATGAGTAAGACTGGTGTATGTTTGTTTGTGTTTTGGTTTTCTTGATCCATGTCTATCTTGTTTTTATTTTATGTTTAGGCCGATAATTTTTTTATCATCGATCTTCACCTTACAAGGTCACCTAATCAGCAGCCAACTTTTTATTTTTAATTTAGTTTTTGTTTTTGTATAGAGGTTTTTGCCGTGGATGTGTTGAAGATTTACGGTTAGATTTTTTTAGAAATCTTGAATCTTCCACACTGGCCAAAACCAAAGCTTTGAGAGACTTATGTGTGAGGTGGAGTTTTGGGAGGTGTTTTTTGAGTAATGTACGAAGGTTTTTAAAAGTGGTTATCCTTGAGTCCACTTGTTGACTGCCGAATAGCTAATCTCGAGTCGTATATCTTTTGCTAATTAGTACTGCCTGATTGTCAATGTGCTTCGCGCCTAAACGAGTTTTTTAAGTCTCGCTTGCCGAAATTCGCCAATACCTGCCCACACAGACCGCTGTCACCTGACGGTCAATGCCGGCATAGTCCAACAAATGTTGGTCTATCGTGATCCGACCTTGTTTCCCGTCCGGTTCTTGCTCGATCTTGCCTGTTCTAAATTGAACATTCAGATCGGCGATCCGTTCGTCCAAGATATCCCCGTCGAGTTTGGGCTCGACCAGATTATCCCAGACATCCTTGGGGTAGAGATGGAGATATTTACCAAAACCACGGGTTACGACTGCCCCACTAGCGAATCTGTCTCGAAGCTCAGTCGGTATGGTTAACCGCCTTTTGTTGTCGAGTTTTCGCTGGTAGTAGTCCACCTGTGTCATATGGTTTTTTAAAAATTTACCAGTGGATTTTTGTTTTTGCTATAGGTAGTCTATTTTGGGCTACCTACATTTACCCACTAACATGAATATACTACCCACTGCCACCCACTTACAAGCATAATATATAAAAACAAGTGGTGTTATACACACCACTTATCCACAGTTTTATAATTTAATCCACAGTACCACAATATGTAGCGTTATCCTGTTATGTATGAGCACTACTTGCCATTGCCGGTTAACTGAATCTCTACGTTAGGATCCTCAGCATTGGCTCGACGAACCCCCTCTGCGGTAACCGGAAGTTCCGTTTTTAAACTAAACTCTGTACCGGCATTTACTGCGCCTCCTGGGCTGTTGCCAGCAACAGATGCTACTAACTCATTACTAGTCTCATCGATCTCGGCATAGACATTGGGTTTATTTGGGTCTTTCCCTTCTGCCACAGCTACTGACTGAGCGACATTCCACAAGCCCTCACCACCGCCCAACACATCAACACTTAGATTTGCTTTCCCTTTTGGCGATACTTGAGCTAGAACTGGAGTATTATTGGGTTTAGGAGGCTCGGAACCATGAGAGACATACTCTCCCACGCCCGCCAGGGCAAGTACGGCCGCACCCGCAGCTAGCAGTCTTGATGTTCTATTGTGTTTTTGTGAATAACGTTCTTGATTCATAGTATTATTACATTAGCAAAATATAGTGTATTTGTCAAGCTTATGGTTGATTCTATGAATGCTCTTATATAGTCGTACTCTGCCCATCTGACAGTGGTATCACTTTGATCGATCGGTCAATACCCGCCAGTATCTGAGCAAAAACCTCAGGACTACCAAGAAAATAGTCATAATGAATAGGAATGACTACTTCACATCCTAGCTGTCTTATAAATCTATAGCTATCTCTGGCGCTAACATCTGGACCGGCTATCGGCACCGCGGCAGCCTTAGCCTTCAGATCAACTTCAGTACCATCCCCCGGATGGAAAAAAACACCGTCTATAAAGTACCCCGTATTCTGCGGGCCCTTAGAACCATCCACCATCAGGCAGTGCGGTAGTTCCCTGGCGGTAATCTTGAATCCGGCTACTTCAAAATTCTGATGGTCATCGACAATTCGAGTTATTAATTCGCCATAGACTTTTGCGGTGCTTTCATTGCCAATCACAGGAATATTGCCGCCACTCGTTAGAGCTACAAGAAGATTTGAGTCAACATGATCTTGATGCTCGTGTGTAATAAGAATACCGTCTAGCGGCAAAAGATCGGAAGCAGTATATTTCGACGACACGAATGAACCCGGATCGATTAATATGCGTTTAGATCTGTCCTCGATTAATATACAGCTTTGCGGATACTTTGTTATCTTCATTAATTACCCCCGTGTAATTTTACTACCTACGGTTAAGTAAATATAGTTTTGACACGACATGTTTCCATAGTTCGTCCCGTGATATACCCATTATTTCAACTATTTTATCTATATCGGTTTGAGTTTTTAAAAGATCGTCCAATGTTTTTTCGTTTTCCGGCCCCCATGTTGCTTCTTCCCCCGCATATCTGTAGGGTACATTTTTTTGAACAACCGGATATTTATCACCTTTGGGTCCGACAGGTCCTACTTTACTAGCAGGAATTTCCAGAATCTTCATAAGCTCTGCCCCATACTTATTAAACTTTTTTTCCGATATGCCCTTGATGCTCAGAAGCTCGAGTTCCGTCTTGGGTCTGGTTTGAACCAAAGCTTTCAAAAATGTATTGTGAGCAACCATGTAAAGAGGTAGATGTTCGTCTATTGACTTCTTGATCCTCCATTCTTTTAGTTTATCGAGAAGTTCATTATCGGGAATAGTCATGGGTTTGTTATCGGGTTTGGGTATATCATCATGATCCGGTTCGTCTATAATGTTTTTTTCGAGTTTTGCAGATTCCTTTTGTAGCCAGAGATCAAAATCGAAAATTTCCGGATGCATAGCCAACGCAACGTTATTTATGCCGCTAAGATATACTCCATCAAGAGAACGTACACGGCTAAGTGCTACATAGCCCATGCCCGTAGTAAATGTTTTGCTCAGATCTATTTGAGCAGCATCAAGGCTCATCCCTTGACTTTTATGTATCGTAATCGCCCAAGCCAACCTTAACGGCAACTGGACCACCTCGGCTTTAACCACATCGTCTTCACGCATTGTCCAGGTATGCGGTTCTACGACCAGTTTTCTACCGTCTGTCAGCTGTACCAGCGGTAAATCTTCTTTAAAGCCAATCACTTTACCCCTGGTGCCATTGACAAAGCCTTTGTTAAAATTATTGGCTACAAACATCACTTCTGCGTCGATCTTTAGTATTAGAATCTCCGGCGCCAGAACACTGGTAACAAGCTGTTGTACTTTAGCAGTTTTTCCTGATGATCGCATTAAGAATTCCCGTGGTTCGCTTTTTATCTTCAATAAATACTCCTGATTGATAGCGTCAACATCAACATTATGAGCATAGAGACGAGTAATGGCCCGAGCAGGGTCCGGAACGGCTTTTAAGCGCTCCTCAAGCATTGAGACGTGTTCATCACTAATATCTCCATTACGCATCGATTGCAGGATATCCAGTAAACCGTCTCGAATTTGTCTATGCTGCTCGTCTATATAGCAGGTCCTCGGATCAAGTTCGGCCCATGCAGCCGAGTTATGTATAAAGTCAAACTCACCAGTCCCACGACTCACGGGAGGCAATTGAAAAAGATCTCCGACCAAAATTATTTGTAGTCCGCCAAATGGTGAATCGTCTTCCCTGAGCAGCTTGCATGCTTCATTAATCATATCGAGCCGTTTTCCATGCAGCATTGACACCTCATCGATTACCAGAACATCCGTGCTCTTATATCGATTCTCTAGGGTTTCCGATGCGCTTAGGTATTCTCTGTCACGTGGCTCCAATTGATCTCGGATGCCTAATCCAGACCATGAATGTATGGTAGTCCCGCCTATATTTGTCGCCGCAATCCCGGTGCTCGCCGTAACAGCAATATTCTTGTTCCTACCAGCCAGCTTTATATACTCGTTTAGTACATAAGTCTTACCAGAGCCGGGGGGACCGGTAAGAAAAACCGATCCGCCATCAAGCATCACCCTTAAAGCTTGCCTCTGTCTCATTGGTTTTAATTATTTCACAGTGGCTAAAAAGCTCAAAATGTACAACCAGCCATCAGTAATCGTCTTTAAGATACTGATCAAATTCAATTACTCATAAACACTAAGTTCGTTTTTTGTGATCGTGATATGCCAACTGACGCTTAAAATTATCCAGCACGACAATATATTGCTCGTATGCGTTGTACAACTGCGAATAATGTCCATTGGGTACTAAGATGTGAGATAACCTCCCCTTACCCTCAAGATATTCCACTAAGCTAAAAAAGTCACCGTCCCCTGAAACTATTATGGCTTTTTGGTAAGACTTATGTACTAAACGAGTATATAAAGCTGGCTGGTAGGAACAAGAATATTGCTGTTACGGCGAGCACCGGGATTGCGGCGACAAATATAGGCGGGACTACCATACATTCA
>DAHXLE010000021.1 GCA_027371825.1 Candidatus Saccharimonadota bacterium | reverse complement strand
TTATATAGAAAGATTTATAGCTGAGCACGGCTACAGTCCCAGCTACAGAGAAATTATGTCATCGTTAAATTACACATCCGTGGCTACCGTAGCTCTCCATGTTAATAGTCTCATCAAGCGTGGACATCTCAGGAAGCGATATAAAAGTGCCCGGTCACTCGAGGTAACGAGTAAATCGGAACGGGATAAAATTAACACGAATGAGATTAAGCCCGGAGAAGAGAAATGGTTGGTAGAAAAAGTTAACCACTATTTCAATCAAGCCGAAGAAGCCAGCGACTTTAATCGGACTGTTTTAGACGGGTTATATGTTTTAGTGGGAGCACTTAAGGTGTTGGGTCTCGATGGTGCGGCTCAGAGTTTCGTGGAACGACTGAGCAAACTTAAAGATCGTGTAGCTTCGTCGTAATTCTTGGGGCGATCACAAGGCTAATATTGAGTATAATGTACAGATGCAAACCAGAAGAGTAGGCATCTTTGCCGGATCATTTAATCCTGTTCATGCCGGTCATATAAGATTTGCGCTCCAATCGATCAAAGACGTCAATCTGGATGTAGTGTATCTGCTACCGGAACGATTTCCAAGATTTAAGCCGCACCCCGAACATTATGGACATCGCAGCGCCATGATATCTCGTGCTATAAGGCCTTTTGCCAAACTATCTTTACTAGAGCTTCCCGATAAACACTTTGACGTACCACATACCTTGCCGGTACTCGAGACTAAATTTCCAAGTGATCAGTTGGTCTTTTTGATGGGTTCGGATGTGGCATTAACTATCTATACCTGGCCTGAAATCGACAGAATGTTGTCTAGGTGCGAGCTTGTCGTGGGAATGCGCGACAAGCAAGACGAGCATGACATTGAGACTGCTCTTAGGTCTTTACCTGTCAAAACCCGCTACAGCCTCATTGACAGTAAGTCTCAAGGTATAAGCTCTACGTCAATTCGAAAGGCTCTTAGCACCAGCAGACAGGCGGCGGGACTATTATCCAGTGTCGCAAGTTATGCTAGATCCGAGTGGTTGTACGTATCGTTGTCTGGGGGCGGGGCAGAACAACCAGGAAATTAATATAGCCTCATATTGCAGGGTATATATTTAGTGCACGCTGGATCGATTAGACTTAGCTTCCTTTATTTTTGAATGTAGCTTGTGAAGCGCCGGCCTGGCATTCATTTTCCCCAGCATTTCTTTAAACTCTTCGTCCAGTTCGCTTAGCTCCTCGTCGGTAAGACTTTCCAGCCCGATGAATTCGTTGGAAGCTTGCTTGTCGGCAATGATCAGCTCATTAAGTTTTAGCTGTATAGCTTTGCTGTCGCGGTTTTGAGATGATTGGAGCGAGAAGATCATCAAGAAAATGATGACGTCGGTAATCGTAGCAACGGTAATGAGCCAAGTGTTGGAAAAATGAAAGAAAGGACCACTGACCGCCCACGCCAGTATACCGAGAACCGCTAACATAAATGCCCAAGCCGAACCGGCCATGACCGATATGGAAGTCGATATTTTTCTTAATGATCCTTTCATAATAGCTGTCCTTGCTATAGAGTATATCAGCTTATGTATAATCTTTTGATAATTTTTACACTTGACAACACTAACCATAAACGAGTAGGATTGTCCGAGGTCGTATTTGGTCCTAAAAACAGGCCAAAGGGTTTGAAGCTAACCCTAGAGACACAAAAATGAGAATTTACAAAAATGGTCATTGACCGTTCACACCATCTTTAGATGTTGTCCGATTACAGGTACAATGCGTAATTTTTGTTAGTTGGGAACAAAATGTCAATAAAAATAAAATGTGTAGCGTCGCGCAAAGTTAAAATAGATGTTGCCGTTCATCGACCTTCTTGGCAGCAATTTCTCCTCTACTAGCTTGGGAGGTTTGCTATAGGGGGTAAGCTACCGGTTTTTTGCTTGATAGCAGCATCTAAATATTGTTCAAAACTTTTGACAGTTTCTGTCGGCTGTATCTGCTTACCGTCGAGAAAAAATGTTGGAGTAGCTTCTTGAGCGCCGGTTTTAGCAAAAGCCGCCACGTCAGCATTAATCGAGTTGTTGACAGCGTTACTGTTGAAATCGGTTTTAAACTGACTGATATTTAATCCGAGCTGTTTGGCGTAACCGATAAAAAAATCATTCAGAGGATTCGTGCTGGCCACCCATCCGGCTGCTCCACTCGGATCATTGTTTTGATATAAGAGGTCGTGCATTTGCCAGAATTTACCCTGCAGTCCGGCCGCCTCTGCCGCTCTAGCTCCGGCAAAAGCGTTGGGATGCAGTTGAGTAAGAGGTAGGTTACGGAACTGGAAATAAATATATGGTGAGTAAATTGCTACGACCTGTTTAACTATCGGGAAATACATTGCGCAGTAAGGACACTCATAGTCTCCGTATTCAACTAGCTTTACTCCCGAAGATCCTTTACCTTCTATGTGATTGGTTGGCTGGCCGTATCCGCTACTGGGATGGTTTGAGCCTTTAGTCGTGAAGAATATTGCGGCGATTACCACCACAACAAGACCTAAAAATATCCAAAATTTCTTATCCATGAGGTTACGTATCCTTCTAAGCTTAGTCGCGGTATTATAGCATATTACTGAAGCTTTTAAATTAGCTGGTCCCCTGCTAGTATTGAGCTTATGTTTACGATTATCTGGGTGATAGCCCTGATCCTTATCGCCTTATGCGCAGTATCTACCAATAAAGTTTTCCATCATTTACCCATTCTTGAATTAAAGCGACAAGCCAGAAGCGGACAGAGTATTGCAAAGGCTCTATACAGAGCTGCCAACTTCGGTCAGAGTCTTCAAGCTTTTTTGCTCGTTATAGCCTTATTTGCAACCGGAGGAAGTATAGCTCTCTTTTTCAGTAATATGCCACTCTGGTTAGCATTAATTTTGTCTGCTTTTGATATCGGGCTTATATTTTTGTGGGTACCTTACTCAAGATTGACCTCTATTGAGACTCGGCTTGCGGTATTGCTGACTCCCTTTATATCCATTTGTATGCACTACGTCCAAGGCCCCTTCGACCGGTTGGGACGAATTCTTCATGGGTATTATGACGACGATGCTATAGCCGGAATTTATGAAGTTGATGATTTGCTGAAGGTTCTGGATAAACAAAAAACCCATCCCGGCAATCGTATACCAGTTGAGGACATAGACAGAGCGCGACGTGCTTTGAGGTTTGGTAGCAAGACAGTCGGTGATATATATGTGCCTCGTAAAGCCGTAATCGGAGTTAAGCCTACAGATAGTGTGGGGCCTAAACTCATGGATCAGTTGCACAAAAGCGGACATACAATTTTTCCGGTTATTGAAGGGAAATCCGAAAAAGTGGTCGGGATAATCAGACTGGAAGATATTGTTAACATAAAACATAGTATCTCTATCTCTGAGATTATGAACACAGATATTCACTATGTTTATGACGACGCGTTAATCAATAATATTCTGGATGATTTTTTTGAGAGCCGGGGATTAATATTTGTCGTTGAAAACAAGTTTAATGAATTTGTTGGTATCGTGACTCTTCAAGATGTCCTTCGGTTGATCACTGGCCGTTCGTCCAAACAGAAATCCAGCGATACCAAATCGGATATTATCACCATAGTCGACGAAGAGACGGGAACCGAGCAAGTACAACCGCCGGCTGACTAACTGTCGCCTGCATTTAAGTATGCGGTCCAATGTATTGATCGGAACTTAGTCGATATCCGTACGGGAGATCAAGGAAATGTGATAAAATACATCTGATGGAAAGAGTTTTAGCCAGAGATGTCAATAAGCACCTAGGTAAAAAAATACTAATAGAAGGATGGCTGCACAAAAAACGCTTGCTGGGCGGTCTAACTTTTATTGCGATTCGTGACCGGAGCGGCTTGATTCAGATCGTTGTTCAGGATAAAGGGGAGGTTGAAAAGCTGCGGGGCATGCAGGTCGGCACGGTTCTCAGGGTTCAGGGGATAGCTGTCGAAGAACCCCGTGCTCCGGGGGGCGCCGAGATTCATGATCCGCAACTGGAGATAATGGTAAAGGTAAGCGCAGAACCTCCCATAGAAATAGACAAACCGCTTAGTCATCGGCCGGAAAATCTGGATACGTTGTTTGACCAAAGAGTTATTGGGCTACGGAACTTAGACGAAGCAAGGATATTTCGAATACGAAGTGACCTATTAAGGTATATACGCGAATTTTTGTATAAGAATGACTTTGTTGAGATTAATACCCCCAAGCTAGTAGCTGGTGCAGCTGAGGGTGGCGCCGAGGTATTTAAATTAGATTATTTCGGACAAGAGGCGACATTGGCTCAAAGTCCGCAGCTATATAAGCAGATTATGGTTGGAGTT
Organism: Candidatus Saccharimonadota bacterium; assembly: GCA_027371825.1. Classification (GTDB taxonomy): domain Bacteria; phylum Patescibacteriota; class Saccharimonadia; order Saccharimonadales; family UBA4665; genus JAJZNU01. The sequence continues at coordinate 13,128 of DAHXLE010000021.1, read as the reverse complement.
TTTGAGCGAGTTTTTGAGATAGCCCCGGCATTTAGGGCTGAACTATCTGCTACCACAAGACATGTCTCAGAAGTTACTATGCTTGATATTGAGATGGGCTTTATACATGGTCATGATGAAGTTCTTAATATGCTACAAGATCTTCTGTATTCTGTTCTAGCTAGAGTTTACAAAGAACATTCTGACGATCTGAAGGTATTGAATGCGCCGGAGTTGGTCGTGACCCCACATTTTCCGAAGTATTCCATGCAACAAGTCCATGAACTTTATCAAAAAAATACGGGTATTGATACTTCAAGCGAGATAGACTTAACGCCAGATGAGGAAAAATGGATTTGCGATTATGCCAAAGAGCACGACGGTTGTGAGGCGGTCTTTGCTACGGGCTTGCCGGAAAGCAAAATGAAGTTCTATCATATGAAAGGTGAGGCCGGAACGGCCATGAGTGCGGATCTGTTGTTTAGGGGTATAGAGCTGGCAACGGTACCGCAGCGTGAACATAGACACGAGAATTTGATAGAACAGATGAAAGCAGCCGGCATCGATCCGGACAGCCCTGGTTTCTCGCACTATATAACGGCTTTTAAGCATGGCTTACCTCCTCATGGAGGATGTGGCTTTGGTATAGATAGATTTACCGAAAAAGTACTGGGTTTAAGCAATGTAAAAGAGGCGATATTATTCCCTAGAGATATTAATCGTCTCGCACCATAATTCACCCGGCAATTCGCTTTTAGTATTTTTTCAGCTTTTGTTTTAGTAACGATCAACGTGAATGGTAAAAATGGGATATAATGAAACCCATGAACAGGCGACATAAGTCATTGCGTGGGCAAACAGTAAAACAGGTACCGCTAGCGAGGGTTCGTGTACCGGTTGCTGAAGAAGAGGAATGGCCTGAATACTCCAAAAGGAAACGTCCAACAATTCCTAAGTACTTGAAAGTCTTGCCGGTTATTGTTGTGGCTGGAGGCCTGATCGTGGGGGCTTATTTTATCTTTAAGCCTAAATCCGCCAAACCCCATACTTCCACGGCCGTAACCAGCTCTACTGTTCCGGCTCCGCAAGTGAGTGCAGGTTCGAGCACTAACGGATCCCTTATTGAGTATGTATCTAAGGGGCAGGATCTGAATTTAAGTTTCGCGTATCCCTCTGACTGGACGGTAACTCCTCCGTCCGGAAATAATGCGACCGATCAGCCTATTATTCTTAATTCACCATCCACCACCATAACGTCCGCAACCGGGAGTAGCGTCACGGGCAAGGTTACCGTTGAGGTTAGACCCGGAAGTGCAACGATTAATGAGCTAAATACCGGTAATCCAGTAGCCGCTCAGGCGTCAACTCAAATGGCCTACACGAGTCCTACCGCTAATCAATATCAATATCCATACATAACTTTTGTGCATTTTCAATCGGGAGCAGCTGTTACGGGATCGTTCGAAGAAGCAATTATTACTGGCGAACAAACATTTCCGGCCGGTAGCCCGGTCACGAGTTCGTCTCTGGCCGGTCTCGATCCGATTATATCGGCTTCATTCTATCAATGTTCCACGACCTCCTGTGCCGGTACAGGCTCCGGTTATCTGAGTCTATCTAATGCGACTTGGCAGAGTAATTTACTTTGTCAGCAGGTCAATACTCTTTTTGAGTCGTTTAAGCTGAACTGACAAGCTTTATTAACTCTTGAGTACAGCGTTAAAGTGTTTATGCTACAATACTGTCATATAAATTAATAAGCTTATATTTACAATCTCATAAAGAAGCCTAGTATTTTAAGCAGGAGTTAAAATGTATGGACCCAACAACCCCAGTATCACCTCTAAATCAAGTTCCAGATAGCGCCGGCTACCAGCAAAACGATCAAAGTCTAATTACCCAAACATCCGAGGAGGCGTCCTCTGTCGGTACTAATACCGACTATCAGTCTCAACAATATGCCGAAAATCCCTCCACAACCGATTCATCGGATACCAATGACAGCTTGGTGCCAGAGGGCATCACAACAGAATCGGCTCAACCGACAACTCCACAGATTACGAGTATACCAACTGTTGATAGCCAACAAGTGGACCCGAGTGTTATCTCTCAGGCGACGGTTAATGATAGCAATACCACGACACCCTCTAGTCAAGATCCGACACCCCAGCCTCAATATTCTTCGGCTTCTGAACAGCAGCCAGTCCAACCAGCACCTGTTCTGCAATCATCTACGGAAAATTCCCAGCCTGATCATCACCAGGTTGTTGCAGCCTCTACCGGGCCAATCAATGATATTATTGCCAACCCGTCAATGGCCCATACAACACCAGGTGGTGGGGAAACGGCTTCTTCTACGGCTCCGGATCCAAGTTCCGATAAGTTGGCGCAAAAACTGCCTCATAAAAAGAGCAATATGCCGGTAATAGTCGGTGTTGTTCTTCTGGTGATCATACTTGTACTGATCGTAGTCGCATATACGACTAGCAGATGATTTGCTTATATGACTTTTGATGAGTATCAAAAAATAGCTCTAAATACTGCTTATACGGATGATCGCTATAAGGGTGATTTGATGGAAAAAACTATTTGGGCTATGGGTGTTGTCGGTGAATCCGGCGAAGTTATAGAAAAATGGAAAAAAATAATAGCATATCAAAAAGGTCAGATCGAGCCTGCAGATATTGAAGACCTAGCCAAAGAACTCGGAGACGTTATTTGGTATATAGCCGTATTTGCCGACTCATTAGGTCTGTCGTTGGCGGATATAATAGATAGTAATATTCAGAAACTGGCTAGTCGGCAACTCAGGGGTACTATCAAGGGCTCCGGCGACAATCGATAAAGTCATAGGATCAAACTAACTGTATTTGCCAACCACCTCTGTTGGTTGTATAATAGTATCACAAATTTAAGGTGTGATTAGTAATCTATGGAATCTGAAGGCGGATTTGACCAACCTATTCTGCCGAGTCCAAATAATTTCAAAAAGGACTCGGACAAAGACAGTCAAGAAGAGGCTAAGAAGAAGAGTAAATCTAAAAAGTCCTCAAAACTGCCGACTACTCGCGATATCAAAAAGTCCAAAAAAGAAGAAGTCCGTGACGAGTCAAGCACAAAAGAGGTTATTGCTGTTACGTCCGCTAAAGATTTGGCAACAGAGGAAAAACAAGCCGACGCTGACAATACGGAACGTGACGATTCGGAAAATCCCGACAAAGATACCGGCGGCTCTACTATCAACATAAATATCGAAAGACAAGAGAAGACCGTCAATGATAGTACGGAAGAGATTATTACGGTTGAGCTTGATAAAGTCGATCTAGTACTGGAGGTTCCGCTCCATTCTTCCGCGCCCAAAAGCTATGAGGCTCGATCAGACCAAGAAAATGATCTTGAGCCAAGTATTGTCTTAGAAACGGAAACTATCGAGGAACAATATCTACCCGAAGTAGAGCTTGATGAGCCGGAATCAGTCGTTGAAAGCAGCCAAAACCCGTTAAATGAGAAGGCCGAAAAGGAACCGCCGATAGTCTTATCAAACTACCAAGAATTGGTGTCGATTCCTCGGCAAAGAGCTTTACGCGAAGAAATGACAACTATGTCGCCTGCTGGTCCGGAATTACCGGCGCCAGTGCAGTTACCCACAAAGGAAAGCCCTGACTCAACAAAACCCGTTTCGGTTAAGACTACGCCCGGTAATAAAATCCCTACTCCGGTGGAAGTGGAACCAACCATCAGCCATAGACTCGATCATAGCAGGATAAATAAAAAAGCATGGCGCGAGAAGCGTCGTCTAAGAAGACTCGAGAAAGACTACAATAAACTACGACGACGGAGTGATGCGCGCGAACATCAACAGGATAAAAAACATAATGAAACACTAACTACCGAGCAAAAGATTAATAGAGACATGGATCAGTACAATCTTGATCAGAAAAATGTCATAAATAAATTAAAAGAAGATCGATATGCTATCGAGAAGCTCAAGCAACCTGTTAGTGTTCAGCTCGAAGAATATCCGGTGTTGCAAGTGCAGAATCATTTGGAACATGCTGAAGGCGAAGCCCCCACTAAACAAACGACTACCGAGCACCATGATGAGGTTATCTCTGAACATAGATCTTACGAGTCTACTGTAGATGATTTTGTTCCTCCACAAGAAAGCAGGCAAACATTACCGTATCCGGAAAATAATAACCCGGTTAAGCAAGAGACCGTGCCTGATTTGTTTGCTGAACTGCCAATCGAAGCAAGACAAATAGCCGAAAGACTGGCTATACCCCAAAATCACGAACTACAACAGAGCAGCTGGCACACCATCGAAGTCGATAAACAAACCGGACGAGCCGTTGACGATCCGGTACTTGCTTATGGAGAAGAATTTCATCACGAGCAACATCAAGAAACAAGACAAACAACAAAGGGCATAGAGGATAACTCTTACGAAAGGTTTGCGCCAAGCTTTCCTAAAGCTTCCCCGTACCTATCTGCTCCGGTTTTTGCTGCATCGGATGGCCCAAATATATCGCAAACTCAACAATCGAAAAATTTGGTTGTGCCAAAACCCGCTGATCTAATTAATACATTCCGTGAACCGAGACGATCATCCAGCTTTATAGGAGATTTAGTACTAGTGGTTCTTTTGCTAGCGGTTATTTTAGCAATTATCCTGGAGATATAAACGGGGTATTCGGACCGATAATTCTCTACAGTATTAGGGCTGAGGCTTAAATTCATGCCTTAGCCAGTCGTCCAGAGACCCTCCACCACCACCGGCCATCCCAACTACCATATCGCCTTTTTGTAGGTGCTCTAGTACCCTGTGTTTTAACCTACTGTCGCATCGTGCCGGTATTGCAATTGACGGATCATCCAAGTGACTGATTAGCTCATCGGGTGGAATTACGCGCTGAGCAGGATCTTCGCGCGCTAGATAGCTGGGGATCCAATAAAGTTGCGAGACACCGCTAAAACAGTCCTTATAATCGTCAATCATATAGTGTTGTCGCCGGTTTGTCAGTGGTTCATAGATTACTACGAGACGTTTACCGGTCTCGGCTGCCATTTCAAGTGCTACACTCATTGCTCCCCGAATTTTTTCTGGTGTATGGGCGTAGTCGCTGTATAAACCAGGAATAATTTCCTCCATTCTCCGCTGGAGACCGGGGAATGAGTTAAGTAATTTTATGAGTCGTGATAAAGGAGCGTGAGTAATCTTTGCAGCAGCCGTAATGCTCAGCCAGCCGTCTAATCTATTGTACCTGCCCTTGAGCGTGATAAGATCGTCAATTAATGATAGATTGACGTCTTCTGCATAAATATTGATGGGCGCTCCAATGCCTAAATAATCATAATCTTCCTGCCACATTAGCGTGTGATTGCTCTGCGAAATGAACTCACGAAAGGCTTCCTGATAATCCTCACGGGTTTTATAAATTTCATGATGATCCCAGCTTACCCCGCTTATTATTGAGAAATAGGGATTAAAAGACAGGAAATTTCTGTCGAACTCGTCACATTCGTACACGAAGTATTTGCTATTTTGTTCATAGTGCCCCATATCGGCGAATGTAGTTTTAGCGGGGACGAGATAGCTAACCGGTACGCCCAGTCCTTGTAATATCCACACAACCATAGCCGTGGTGGTTGTTTTACCGTGAGTACCTGCTATCGCTATAAGATCAAGCGACTTATCTTTAATGATTGCTCCTATAAGCTCGTCTCGCTTCGAAATTCTTATTCCCTGATCAGCACAAAACTTTAACTCAGGCGCGTTCTTATTCTCTATACTAATAGCCGAAGAGTATACAAACCAATCTATGGGGTTCTTCTCGTGTATCTTTCGTATATGATCATAGGACTGACCTATGTGTATATCATTAATTTCGTGTTGGTGTAAGTAATCTATGTAGGAGGAATTTTGCTTATCGGAGCCGGATACTAAATAGCCGGCTTGTTTAGCTATTATGGCCAACGGACTCATGCCTGCGCCGCCAATACCACTGAAATATATATGCATCTATAGTCTATAGTCTACCACGATGACGGTGTGTTACACTTTAGAAAAAGGGTAAGCAGTACAAAAAATCATGAATCGAAAAAGACTTCATCGTATTTGGAAAATAGTTCACCATGTTCGGCCGTGGTATTTTTTGATTGCCTGCTTCGTAAGTCTTGGTATAGGTGTTTATGCGCTAAGGCAAAATAACTTGACCATGGTTCGACTTAGAAGCGATGTCTATGCGGCAGATAAGGACAACGGTGACGTGTATTCGGCACTAAAAAAGCTCCAATCATATGTTGTGGCACACATGAATACCAGCCTGACTAGTGGAAACGGATCTATATATCCTCCAATCCAACTTCCGTACACATACCAAAGGATGGTAGCGTCTCAACAAGCACGGATTGCCAATCTTCAAAACACCAACCTACAACTATATACTCAAGCCGAAGCTTACTGTCAGGCTAAGATACCGATTGGTTTTTCGGGTCGCTACCGTGTGCCGTGCATTGAACAATATGTGACCTCTCACGGTTTCGGCAATGAACTTACCGCGTCTAGTATACCGCCTGCCGGTCTGTACGAATTCGATTTCTTATCTCCTACCTGGTCTCCGGATCTTGCTGGCTGGTCATTAGTGGCATCGGCGGTCTTTCTTGTTTTGGCGCCGATCGATTGGGTCGCCCTAAAATGGTTGAGAAAACAATCTAAGTAATAAGCTAACTCTGTTAATATACTCGAGGAATGACGTTTTTTTGCGGGGGATGACCGATCATCCGGACTGACTACAAAGTAGCACAATGCCTGACTTGTAAATGTAACTTTTCTAGCAGGCGTCCGTATAGACATTTGTTTTAGGTCAGCTAACCCTGGTTACCGTATCTTTTGCAATACCTAAGAAAGGTTAGCGGAGGATTTAATCCGCTAACCCAGTATCTTATTATTTTATTTCACAGGTGAGGTGGTGTTCGTAGAACAGTTCGGTCCTTTGGGGTGAGAATGTTCGTAGGACGATATGGTTTTGGCTACCTTACCGCTGTTTTGTAGGTTCTCCCACCAAACGATGTTACTTCTGTTTATGATCATTTGACTGTAAGGAGCGTCGATCTGGCACACCAGCGGCTCTAGGCTGGTTGTATTAGATGATGTGTTGCTGTTGGTTGGGAAATAGTAGATATCATCCATGACTACATAATTGTTGACGAAGGATTCTATATGACCAAAATACAACTGATTTGTTGGGCTTGATCCCGCGATATTGATGTCGACGGCTTGAATATCGCTGGCGTTGACATACTTAGCTTCGTTTTTGTTGCCGTACGATAACAAAAGTATAACGGCCCCCAATAAGATCGTTACAGAGAACAACAATACAACAAAAATTATTCTCCATGATTTGGGATAATCTACCCCGCTTTTCTTTGTCCGTATTTTTGGATTATTGTCGTTTTCTTGAGCGGCACTGACCGGACGCTCCATTTGCGAATTTGGTCGCGTAGTAGTGTGATTTGTGAAATCCATAGATTGTTCTACCTTTACTTCTTTCTTAAACGTTATCAATTCTAGTGTAATACATAAGCATAATATAGCGCAAGTACCCAGACAAGAGGAGTTTATTGCTGTTGAAAGATTCAAAAAAATGTTGACAAACGAAAAGTATGCGGAGTACTCTAGGGGTACCATCACTAATTATAAGAGAGGGAGTAAGTCAGAAATGGCATACAAGCACACAAATTCAAAAGGTGTAACCTACCACTTAAACTCAAAGAAGGTTACATTGCGAGGGGGCAAAGAGCAAACTATCTATTATTTTAGCAAGGATGAGCGACCAGAAGGTTGTGAATTGCCGGCAGGTTTTGAAGTAAACGAAAACCCGCGAAACGGCTTTTTGACAGTCAAGCGCAAGTAATCTATTGCTATAAAAATAGCTGAGATCAGATATCACCCGGTTAATAAGCCGGGTGATTTTGTTTGTGTACATTAAGCACCGCATGATAGATTAATATTAGAAATGTCCAAATATATACTAACAGTCGAGAACTTACGGAAAAAATACGGAGACAAAGAAGTCGTAAAGGGTATAAGTTTTGCTGTTAAAAAAGGTGAGATTTTTGGAATCTTAGGTCCCAATGGTGCCGGTAAAACCACCACTCTAGAAATGATAGAGACTCTTCGTCCAATTGACGGCGGCAGAGCCTCAATAGATGGTGTAGACGTAGCTAAGAATCCATATGAGATAAGGGGAATGATTGGCGTCCAGCCACAAACTCCCGGTTTTCAAGACAAGACTAAACTCAGTGAGTTGATTCAGTTGTTCTCGGCGGCTTATGGCGAGCGAGTAGATCCGAAAACCTTTCTGGATGAAGTTAATTTAGGTGATCGAGCCGATTCTTATGTAGAAAATCTGTCCGGAGGTCAGAAACAACGCTTCTCTATAGTTGCCGCGTTAGTACACAATCCTAAAGTATTTTTTTTGGACGAACCGACTACCGGTCTGGATCCGCAGGCTCGGCGTAATTTATGGGAGTTGGTTGAAGAAGTACGCAAACGGGGTATAAGCGTTATAATGACAACCCACTATATGGATGAGGCCGAAGTGCTGTGCGACCGTATTGCCATCATGGACGATGGTAATATCATTGCGCTAGACACACCCCAAAAACTAATCAAGGATTTACTCTCAAGAGGATTTACTAAAAAACAGCATGTCGAACAAGCCAATCTAGAGGATGTCTTTATAGATCTAACAGGTAAAGCAGGATTAAAGGAATAAGCTATGGGTAAGATAGAGATTATTATTGCAATTGTGTTGGCGGTTGGCATATTAAGGCGTATTAAACATAGAACAATCAAAGATACGGGCGTTCACGGAAAATTCAAAAAACCATTATCTCCCCTACAGAAAAAATTCTACACTATATGGGTATTCTTCATAATTAACATGAGACGATTGTTTAGGGACCGCTTAGCGCTTTTCTTCACTTTTCTTTTTCCTCTGATCTTCTTATTCGTCTTCGGTTCTCTAAGCCATACCAGTTCAATATCGCTCAGCGTGGCTATAATAAATAAATCTCATAGCATATATGCACGACAGTTTATTAACCAAGCGTCTAAACTAAAGACACTCAAGATCGACAAAAACGTAACTAACTTTAGTACCGCTAACGGCTTAATGGGGCGCGGGGAGTTGGATGCCACCATTGAATTACCCGCCTCCTTCGGAGCAAATAAGCAGGGATTACCTTCCGGTCTAGCCATAGTTCATTACACGGAGAATAATGTGCAGGCGGCGCAGACTCTCGTATCAATACTCCAAGCTGAGTTCCAGAGCATAAATACAAAGTTGGTTAGAACGCCCACACCGTTTACCGTAGTATCCAAAGAAACTAACGAGCGCAGTCTCAGCACTTTTGATTATACTTTTACCGGTCTTTTGGGATTTGCCATACTGGGAGCCGGGATTTTTGGTCCGATGAATGTTTTCCCGGAGCTTAAGAAAATGGGTATTTTGCGTAGATTACATACTACTCCACTAAGAGTATGGCAGTATTTCCTGGCAAATATGCTCGGAAATGCAGTTACAGGTTTGATGTCTATAGCTGTCATGTTTGTTGTGGCTATATTGGTATTTAATCTAAAAGTCGTAGGTAACTATTTTGAACTTGCTTTGTTTTTGGCATTTGGAATCGCCATGATTCTCGGTATAGGGTTAGCCCTGGGAGGCTGGGCAAAGAACGAGCGGCAGGCGGCTCCGCTAGGCAATATAATAGTTTTTCCGATGATGTTCCTTAGCGGAGTATTCTTTCCTAGGTACTTAATGCCCGAATGGCTGCAAGGGGTTACGACTTATATGCCGTTAACACCCGTGATAGACGGAGCGCGGCTGATCGCGACAGAAGGAAAATCTTTACTAGATTTGGGACCTCAGCTAGGCGTAATGGCCGTTTGGTTGGTTCTGGTCTATGCCATTGCCTTTAAGGTTTTTCGTTGGGAATAAATACCACAAGATCAAATTGCAAACTATGCATAAGTATGATAATATATCGTTATGGCAGAGTATTTTGTCTATACCGAAGATCAAGATGCACGTATGAATGAGCTGGATAAGAGTGGTGTTCCAGCCTACGAAGCGAGAGCTATCGTAGGAGTACAGCCCGATAATACCGATGTGAAGCCGTCAGCGTCAGACAAGCCTACCAACCAAACAACAGCCTTAAGCTATATTCAATTAGCGCGTGAAGCACTTCAAGCCGGCACCAAATCGTCACATTTAAGTCCTCAATAGCCACTTCTGAGCTGATGTCTCGTCTTAATTTTCTACCGAATCCGTTTTTTGCTTTAGCGCCCATGGATGACGTTACCGACACCGTCTTTCGTCAGATAGTCGCTAAATGCTGTAAGCCCGACCTCTTCTTTACTGAATTTGTAAATGCAGACGGTCTACAGAGCCTGGGCCGCGAAGGTGTAATACAAAAGCTTAAATTTACCGAATCAGATCAGCCTATTATTGCTCAAATCTGGGGACTTAAACCAGAAAACTTTTATAAAACCGCCAGGGAATTGGTTGAGTTAGGTTTTTCAGGTGTTGATTTAAACTTCGGATGTCCGGATAAAACGGTAGTCAAAAACGGAGCTTGCAGTGCCTTAATTAATAATCGCAGCCTAGCTACTGAGATTATTCAAGCAACCAAAGAGGGTGTTAGTGGACGAGCTAGCGTGAGCGTTAAAACTCGTCTGGGCTTTGAAGTCGTAGATTTGAGCTGGGCTGAGCTATTGCTTGATCAAGGAGTTGACATGCTAACCATACATGGTCGTACCCGCAAGGAATTAAGCAAGGTACCCGCACATTGGGAAGATATCGGTCGCGTAAGAAAAATGAGGGATGATAAAAAACTCCCCACCCTAATAGTTGGCAACGGAGATGTTACCAGCAGAAAGCACGGTGAAGAATTAGCGCAAAAATATAGTCTGGACGGCATTATGATAGGTAGAGGTGTGTTCAACGATCCGTTTGTGTTCTCGAGTACCAGTCCGTGGCAGAGCTATTCTAGGCAACAAAAAATCGCTCTTTACTCTGAACACGTCAGGCTCTTTGCTAAGATTTGGGAGAAAAAGTATCGACCGATCCGGACATTAAACAAATTCTGTAAAATTTATGTTAATGGGTATGAGGGCGCCAAAGGGGATAGGGAGAAAATTATGGCTGCCGTATCTACCGACGAGCTTTTATTGATACTACATGAGATGATCCAATCCTAATCTTTGCCGCGCTTGCTTTTTATGCGCCCCCCCTCTACAGTGTACATAGATGATAAGAGTATCCAATTTAAATAAGCGCTATCATAATAAGCAGGCGGTATCTGATTTATCTTTTCAGATTGAAACCGGAAAAGTAACAGGATTTTTAGGTCCTAATGGTGCAGGCAAGTCTACTACCATGCGGCTTATGCTAGGTTTAGATCTGGGCGGCGGTTCTACTACTTTTGACAATAAACCGTTGCATAGCTTTTCTCGTCCGTCAAAGATTGTTGGAGCAATGCTTGAAGCTAAAGCGTTTCATCCTACTCGAACTGCTCGTAATCACTTAAAAGTTTTAGCAGATGCCGGTGAAGTTCCGCTAAGTCGGGTTGATGAGGTACTTGAAATCGTGGGGTTAACGTCAGAAGTAAAGGGCAAGCCGGGCAAATTTTCGTTGGGCATGTCACAGCGTTTGGGTATTGCGGCCGCACTTCTGGGTTCTCCTAAATACCTTATACTGGATGAGCCGGCGAATGGTCTGGATCCCGAAGGTATAGCCTGGCTCAGGGATTTCTTAAAAAGCTACGCTGATTCCGGCAATGCTGTTTTTGTATCAAGTCACTTGCTGAGCGAGATGTCTCAAATGGCGGATAATGTAGTTGTTATTGGTAAGGGAAAACTTATAGCCGACACAACAATAAAAGATCTCGTTAGGGGCAGCTCTCATACCGGAGTGTTTGTACGGGTTGATGATTTGGATAAAATGCAAACTGCCCTTCAGAAATCCAAGGTAGTATTCGAAAATCTAGACGGTGGTCTCAAGATCAGCGGCAAATCGACTGACTATATAGGTAAACTAGCATACTCTTCTAAAATTACCGTCCTTGAGCTAGCAAGTCGCAATGCTTCTCTTGAGGATGTTTTTCTGGAACTTACGGCCGGCGAAGAAGAGTATACGGCTAAGCTAGGAGACGACAAATGAAGGCATCCCTAAAATCAGAGTTTCGTAAATTTTTAAGTGTACGCTCAACCTACTTTATAACCGGCTTTGTTCTGATATTCGTTCTATTTATAGCGTTTTATGTTATTGGTTGGAGAATGAATAATTTAGATCTTCATAATACCGGACAGCTAGCAAGTGATGTAACCGGTGCTTTAAATCTAACCGTATTCGGTGCTATAGCAGCTGTTTTACTAGTAACTCACGAGTACAGATATAATACTATCGTCTACACCCTGACAAATTCTAACAGTCGAACCAAGGTACTGTTATCTAAATTTATAGTTATAAGCGTTTATGCGGTATTTCTATCCTTGCTTATAGGAGTATTGTCTCCGATCGTAGTTGAGCTCGGAGTTCATGCTAACGGTCATACTCTAGTACCACAAATTCTGAATTACTGGAATCTGGCGTGGCGAAGCGTGTTCTATGGTTGGGGCTATGGGATGGCCGGACTAATTCTTGCTCTACTGACCCGTAATCAAGTGGCATCAATAGCTGCACTGTTTGTAATACCTGATCTTGCAGAAAAACTACTAGGCCTTCTGTTAAAACACAATACGGTATATTTGCCCTTTAGCGCATTAAATCAAGTGATTCGGTCCGGCGCTTCTAATATGCCAACCAGCAGTAATCTATCGCCCCTTAAAGCCGCCGGTGTATTTTGTATCTATCTAGTCGTAGGTTTGACTGTATCCTGGTTGCTGTTTATAAAGCGTGACGCCACCTAATTACGGCAGGACATTCTTTTGCCTAAAACACTTTAGTGGTGGGGCAGGTTGGAATCGAACCAACTACCAAGCGGTTATGAGCCGCCTGCTCTGACCGATGAGCTACTGCCCCTTATATAACTGTAACAATTTTATCACTATCAACAGATTGAAGTATACCAGAAAATGTTCTT
>DAHXLE010000017.1 GCA_027371825.1 Candidatus Saccharimonadota bacterium | reverse complement strand
GCGGAGATGGCGTACACGTTGTAACGGTTAATGAATACTTGGCGCAGCGCGATGCCGGATCGGTTAAATTTGGAAAATATTTTATGATAAATCCTGGGATTGCTATGTTGCTGGCGGTGCTTAAGCAGCTGCGCCTTCAGTTTTGACTCGGAGATATCAATGGCAGCATAGGTATTTAAAGACGCTTCTTCTGTTTTCAGAACTATGCCACCAGGTAAATATAGGATGATTTCACAAATATACCGGCGATTATCGGCAGCCTTCACCTTCTTCAGACAGACCTTTACGTGCACGGCCCCCCGATCCCGCCTTGGTATAAATCTATCCAGACGTCCTATTTTGTTTTGAACATATTTTCCGATTGATTCGTCACTTGTCTCATGTATCCAGGTCAATTCTAGTCGTTTAATCATAGTGCTCTCCTACCTGTTTGGCCTACGAGTTAATATTGTTTGACATCTTAATGGGCTATATTTCATCTCTTCCTCCCATAAATTCTCTGAGTACCTCTGGAATAATAATATGGCCATCCTCGGTTTGATAATTTTCGATTATGGCAGCCGTAAGACGCGGAAATGCAAGGGCTGTTGCATCATTAGTGTGCACGAGATCGACATTTTTATCAGATCGTCTAAATCGGGTACGCAGAGATCTGGCCTGATAGTCTGTCATGTAATCAGCCGAGTGAGTTTCCCTATATTTTCCCTGTCCGGGAAACCATACCTCTATGTCAACACCCCTGGCGTTGGGTTTTCCTATATCTGCCGTACATTTCAATAAGACTCGGTAAGGCAGCTGTAGAAGATTCATTAAATATTCTTCGATGGCTATTAATAGCTTGTGTTCTTCTAGGCCTGATTCGGGGGTGCAGAATACTTCCATCTCTAGTTTATCGAATTGATGCATTCGAATTATACCCTCCGTATCCTTACCGTAACTGCCGGCTTCCCTTCTAAAAGAGGTTGCGTAACCAAGATACCGAATAGGTAAATCCTCCAGCTTTAGAATCTCATCAATATACATATTGCATAAACTGTGCTCGGCACTGGCATTTAACCACATTTCGTCATCAGACAACTTGTAAGTCGTTTCTTGGGCGTCTAGTCTAGTGGTTACCAAATATGCCTTGGTGTTAACGATGGCCGGAGGTAAGACAGGAATAAACGGTTTGGCACTAAGATTGAGTTGATTATCCTTGATAAGTTGCTGAATCAAAGCAGAATCGCTCAATCTATTCATCACTAGCTGCACTAGTGCAAACTGCATAGTAACCAGATCTCCCTTTAAATACACAAACCTACTGCCCGCCACCTTAGCAGCACGTGGTTTATCGATAAGGTCCTGTATTGATGTAAGTTCCCAGTGATTTTTTGGCGTAAAACCATAAGCCTTGGGTTCTCCAACTTGCTTCGTGACTATATTGTCTGCCTCGCTATGCCCCACAGGCACGTCATCGACCGGCATATTGGGTACCGACCTTAGAAGCGTGTCGTATTCTTTTTTGACCTCATCGATGTCTTGCTCGTAAATTCCGTTACCTTGAGCAATTTCTTGAATTTTCTCTTTGAGCTTTCTACCGGTCTCCACCTCCTCGTTTGTCGGCTTGTTTGTCTTAAACTTTGAAGCCCATTCATTTCTGTCGTGATAAAGCGAATCAAGTAAGGGTATTCTCTCTCTGAGCTCTTTGTCTAACGCCAAAATACGATCAACATTGACGTTGTAACCTTTTTGTCGAGCTTTTTCTGTTACAACTTGCGGGTTATCTCTAATAAATTGAATGTCTAGCATGGTATTTATCCTACATTATAGCGATTTTTGTTATATTGTGCAGTTATTATATAGCGAGAGAGATCGACTACTTACCGGTTTTTGTGCTTTGTAACGATTGTATAGTTATTTGTGTTCTTGCCTTAGCATATGCACAGAATTCACAGACTCCTCCCATAGCCGCAGAGCCGACATCAGGCATATCACCCTCTAAACAAGCTTTCATTTGAATCAGTGTACCATCGATCCAGCCATCATCTCCTTCATACGGTATCAATTTTGTCCTGAATTCTAGACTGTCATTAAATTCATCAACATCGATTCTAGCATTGGTATAAACGAAAAACCCTCTGTTGTTAACCATAAAACCATTACGCCTTAACAGCCACTGATAAATCTCCATTTGTCGCTTATAGCTAATTTGCCACTCGGAGTCTATGTCTACATCCTTGGATTTAGACGTGGCCTTATAATCTACGACGATTAACTCACCTTCCTCGTCTACCCAGACATCATCAATAGCTCCATATATATGAAAATTTGTTTCTTTGTGAACTGCAGATACCCCCGTAAAATTGTACCTCCACGTGTCAAGCATCGGATGTTGATAAGGAACTGCTTTGATATTGTTATCTAACATTAAGGGATGAGGGGTGCCATTTTTACGATATCTATCAAACTCTTTTTTTAATAATTCGTCGATCGTCTTGTTGATATTGAAGGGCGGTCCCGATGGACGCGATATTTTGAGCCTTTCGGCCAGCCAGAAACAGCGTGGACATTGCATGAATAGTTCTATTCTGCTTCTTGACAACTTATAAACACCGTTCTGACCGGGCTTGTAGGGTTGATTCCTATAAGAGTTTTGCATAGCCATACGAGATTTTTATGATCCTTAAGTTTTAATGGCCGTTATGATATTTTCAGGCTCTTGTATCAGGGCATAGGGTTTTAGCGATCTGAGGAATTCTCCATTGGAAAACCCCCAGACAACCGCCAAACACTTTACTCCTGCATCATATGATGCTTCTATGTCTCTTCCTTCGTCGCCGATATAGTAGCAAGTATCCAAGCGTATTTTGTTAGACTTTATGACTCGTCTGAGAATACGAGCTTTTGAAAATAACCCAACGCTCCCGTATATCCGCTTAAAGTATTGCTCTATCTTATTGGCGTGCAAAAAGTATCTTATGACCGGTACGGTATTACTGCTGATGATATAGAGCACGTGGCCTTGACCATTGAGCTTCTTAATAACTTCCACAATACCCGGATGAGGCTGAATCTCGTCTAGGTGCTCAATATATAGCTTCCGAGCCTTCTTTATGAGAAGTAGTGCCCTCCACCAAGATATTTTTAGTTCGCGTAGAACAGCTCTCAGCGATTGACTACGCAATCTTTCAATTTCCTTATCATCCGGAATAGGTCGGTGCATTAGTTCACCCAACACCTCTACCGTGATTTTAAAGCTATCGGCCAGCGTCCCATCAAAATCAAATATTACGTTTGCCATTGTTGATATCAATGAATTATACCGGCAAATATTAGCCAGGCAAAAGCAGTCTTAGCCAAAAGACTCAGTGCCATATATACCCTTTCTGAGTACATATAATCTTTCCACTTTTCTATGCGACTGTAGCGCATATACATATTGGCCATAAAACATCCGAACAAAATGAATAAGCTGACGAAAATTCCGTACACAAAACCCGATAATGAAGCACCGTACACAATCCCGGATATTAAATATATAGAGATGACTACCCAAGGAATAATGCCGGCTATGGCTCCCGTCCAGTACATGAACCTGTTTATCCCATTCTTACCTGGGCCGTATATTTCCGTGATAAGACCAAGCAGATTCATTATGACGGTTAGACCAAACATGGCAGCCAAAGTTGCAAGATCCGACACTCCAACCAGCAGACCGACAGCAACAATCATTAAGCCTACACTCAGGCAATACTCAATCCATCTAAACTTATTGATGCCGCGTTCTAGAGTACGCTCATATTGTGACCTGTATACAGTAGCCATAAGACCATGGAATAGAAACGAAATGAGAAAAATAACCACAATAACATAGGTAATGTTTATATCAAATACGTGCCGGGTAGCTACCGAAAGAACGGAATGACCTGCACCATACGAACGCAGCGGATCGTTGGCTAAAAAACCGACATTTACCGGAAACGATCGATTATTTCCAAAAATTATGATCGCTAATCCTTGCAACAAGTAAAGACCTGCTAATGCAAAGTTCCAGCGGTTCAGCAGACCGAATCTCTGTATATATTTCTCTGTTTCTACGATACCCTTGGCCACTGACCTACTATAGCATATGTTTCTTGCGAAACTTAGGGCTAATAACCTACATATGACTACTTGTGAATTATAAGAATGTTCTGTGGTACAGAAAAATTATCATGATTGCATATTTAACCTATTTATCAGCCACTCTCTTGGTAAAATACTCAGAAACCATCCCGCTCTAGGCCCTGAACTTTGACCGATAATCAGCTTGTACAACGCGCTAAACATTTGCTGTGGTTCTAAGCCTAGAGAATCCTTAAGCTCATATATAGTTTTATGGAACCACGCTCCATCGGCGTTATCTGGAGCGTTGGCTATTTTGCCAGCAAGCTCGTTAAAGAATTTTTTGTCCACCTCGCTATACTCGGCCTCATTAACATTTTGGAGCAAGGCAAACTTAACATCCGACGGGGCCCATTTTTCAAGCCACTTGTCTATAAACCTTAGCTCAGTAGTAATGGTCTCCGCTTCGGTATTAACAACATTGGCATATTCCGTCCGACCGATAATTTGAAGGGTTTTATCGGGATCCTTCAACGCCGCTTGGTAACTAGCTACGAGATGAGAGAATGGCACTTGGCTTACGGTAGGCTTATCGACGCTGCCAAGACATATCGATAGAAGCTGCCGTTCTTGATCGGTTTTTTCAGATTTAGCCAGAAGTTCTGCAAACTCATCAAAAAGGTGCAACAACGTCTCTCCCTCTCCAAAAAATAGTTGCTTATCGGGAGAATATCTTAGGATAAAGAACCAGATTATCTCACACGGCATGATTTCTAACAAATCTGTCACGGTAACAACGTTACCGGCACTCTTACTCATTTTCTTAGTCTCGCCGGCCCGATTGATAAATGCATACGGTATCGGTATCGGCGCCTCAATATTAAACACTTTAGAAGCTATTTCTTTTCCGGTATCGTACGAGCCGCCCTTGGTGGCATGATCACGTCCGAAAGGTTCGGCATGAACATTGAGTAGCCACCATCGCGCCGGCCAATCTATTCGCCAGCTTAATTTAACCTCGCCTTGCGCATAGTTAGCGGTAGCAAGGTTATTATTTTTATCGAGATATTCGATGGTTTTATTTTGTTTGTCTATTCCTTTGAACTCTCTATTTTTCAAATGTCCTTCTTCGAGCACCTGTACAGGAAACCAATGTTCGTCAAGCGTTCGGCCTGAAACATATTCTAATATCTCTCGAATCTCGTTAACAGAGCCCAAAGCCAGCTCGATTGCAGGAGCATAGAATCCCCCCCGATATTTCTCATGAGCGCGCACGATCTCGACACTTAATTTCATCCTTTTCAGCGCTAACAAAAGATCTTGCAAGAAAAAATCGGCATAAGATTGGTCACTACCGTCAGGTGCGGGTATATCGCAAAGCGGCACACCGATATATTCGGCATAAGATTCCGGCAGATTAACCGGTACCTTCCTGAACACATCAAGGTCGTCTACGATACCGGAAAAGAAATAGCTTCTAAAGTGTTTAATATTGAGGCGCCGATACCGATACCGTATGCATTTATCAATCGGGCCGGCGAGACTAAGAAAATGA
>DAHXLE010000002.1 GCA_027371825.1 Candidatus Saccharimonadota bacterium | reverse complement strand
CTCCATTAGTACTTGTCCGGAGATACCGACATTACTTTGGAGATCGGTAGTGCCGCCAACACTTAGTCCTCCTTGTACGCTAGCATTACCTGAGATATTGGCATTAGAGTCTACTTGAAGTGAACTGGTTTCGGTACTGCCGGCTTGGAGAGATTGGGTGTAGGTACCTCCCAGGTCATAGATACCTAGAGTGTTGCTGCTATAGTTGGCTACATAGGCATAGTTACCTTGGACGTAGATTGACTGTGGGCCAGTACCGGTCGCAACAGAGCCGATAGCCGTTGGAGCAGCAGGGTTGGAGATATTGTAGATACCGAGAGTATTGCTGGTATAGTTAGTCACATAGGCATAGTTGCCCTGGACGTAGACGGAGTGTGGATTAGTGCCGGTAGCAACAGAGCCGACAGCCGTTGGAGCGGTTGGGTTGGAGACGTTGTAGATACTTAGGGTGCTGCTGTTAAGATTAGCCACATAGGCATAGTTGCCCTGGGCGTAGACGGAAAGTGGAGTAGTACCGGTAGCAACAGAGCCGACAGCCGTTGGAGTAGCCGGGTTGGAGATATTGTAGATACCTAGGGTATTATTGCCTTGATTAGCTACATAGGCGTAGTTACCCTGGGCGTAGACGGAAGTTGGACTAGAGCTTGTGCCGGTCGCAACAGAGCCGACGGCCGTTGGGGCAGCCGGGTTGGAGATATTGTAGATACCTAGGGTGTTACTAGTCTCGTTAGCTACATAGGCATAGTTACCCTGGGCGTAGACGGATCGCGGGTTAGTCCCGGTAGCAACAGAGCCGACGGCTGTTGGAGCAGTTGGGTTGGATATATCGTAGATACTGAGGGTGTTGCTGGTATAGTTGGCCACATAGGCGTAGTTGCCCTGGACGTAAACAGAGATTGGTCCAGCACCGGTCGCAACAGAGCCGATAGCTGTTGGAGCAGTTGGGTTGGATATATTGTATATGCCTAGGGTATTGCTCGTATAGTTGGCCACATAGGCATAGTTACCTTGAACGTAGACATAGTACGGACCGGAGCCGGTGGCAACCGAGCCTATAGCAGCCGAGGGGATACTGCCGCTAACATATAGCTGCTGTTGGGGTGTGCCTATTGTTCCTATGTCAACCCGCATGTTGGTAGTATCGGCTGTTAGGACTGAGTTGCCACTGGCATTCTGGATCTGAAAGGCAGTTGTGGAATTGGCTGAATTTTCGAATATAGCAGAACCGGTATTGGTTAAGCTTTCGACTGTGTTGCCGTCAGTTCTAATGCTAAGACCGTAATTATCATTAGTCCCCAGTACGGCTTGAGCGCCAAAACTATTTCCTGCTTGCACAAATGCACTGCTACTTAAACCACTCGATGAAACAAACCCACAACTCGTGCTATTCTGCAGACAGATTGTCCCAGTTGCATCCGGTATGGTTATAGTATCGTTAGCGCTTGCCGGTGGGGTAAACTGTAAAACACTGCTATAACCACCTACACTGTTAAATGTAGATAATTCACCCGCGTCAAAAGAATATGGGGTAGCAGTAAGGGAGATTCTCGGAGCCATCTCGCCGTCCCATGTCGGGGTCGAGCCAGTACCGCCGACGTTCATGGTCAGCCATAACTGTTGACCCCAGTTAAAGCCGTTAGGAAATGGATTTACGCTTCCTAAATTAACCGACAAATATCCGTTTTGTACTCTAACTGCATTACTGCTCGTCCGTGTCTCTACCCATAAACAATTTACATCACCACTGCATGACCCTTGAGGTGATTGAGTTTGTCCCGATTGAAGTGTTGCAGCATTGTATATCTTAAATTCAACGTTATAGTTCCCGTCCGGAACTATAGCACCCGCAGAATTTTGAAGACGTGCTTGAAAATTGATAGTTTGAGGTGTAGCCGCGTATACAGTGCCCGTAAAAGCCTGATTTGTTGTGAATCCAAAAATAAACACAGCGCCTAAACTGATCAAGGCTGCTAACCAGTTGAGGTGATGACCTATCAATAAACGCGAGCGGTTTTTTATTTGTTTTAACATTTTTTATTATTGGATCAATAATTGATCGTGTTTACAGGGTTTATTATCCGCTTTTCAATCTATTATCTCAATACAAAAATGTATTTATGAACGATTTTTTTATTCACAATATTTTTTCTAGAAATTGATTTTTTCTAGAAATTTATTATGTGTTCTTAACAACAATCTGATTATTTATTATCAATACAATCTTATACGACTTATATACGTTGAAGGATTCACGTTAATACATCGACACAATATATCATGTTGTTATTGTAACTATTACAATATAGATTAAAATGTCATTTAGTTATCCACAGGATTTTTTTGTTTGCGAGTTGTTTTTATGAATACAAAACTGTTAGATCATGCTTTCTGTAATAGTTGATGCATGATGATCTTAAGACTAACTGGCCAGTCAACCTGCCTTATATAAAAATTATTTATTCTTAAAATAATCCTTGTTATCGCTTGCTAATTTTTAGTATCTTGACCCTTGAATGATGCTGTCTATGACCCCTAGTTTTATGAACCCGCTTTTTTGCTTTATATCGTATGGCCGTTACTTTCTCTGCTCTTATATCTTCCTCGATAATTTCGTTCGTTACCACATGATCATTTAGTATCGGCATACCTACGCCTATATCATCTCCGTCAATCACAAGTAGAACATCAAGATCTACGCTCTTGGCGTGATCTGCAATATTCAAAAGATCAACATCAATAACTTCACCTTCGTGTACTAGGTATTGCTTCCCGCCAGTTTGTATAACTGCCTTCTTCATTTTTTAGTCTTTCGGTTATTTAACTTAAAAACTTACCGAATGATTTTATCAGATTAAGGCCATATCTGTCAAAGTATTAACATCTCTACAATACATAGTTACTTAAGGATATCAAGACTTGAAGATTATTGATGTATATCGTTGTCTTGTAAGCGTCTGCCGGAACTATGCCAAATTCTTGAACCAGAGCTTCTTGTCTGATAGTTTTTTCATGCTCATTAATAGATGCGTTGATTTCCTGGCTATCCGTTTCCAGCAACAAAGATATTCTACTTTCAACCTGTAATCCAGCATCTTTGCGAGCTTTTTGAATGCAACGAACCAATTCACGCATTATTCCTTCAGACCTCAATTTATCAGTAATGTTGGTGTCAAGTGTTACTCGGGAATCTATGGCATCTACGCTATCTACATTTTCAACATAGACATTTTTTACGTTAAGCTCGTCTCTTATGATATCGGATAATTCTTGACTAATTGGGCTTAGGCTGGAGATCGTTGCCGATTCAAGAGGTTGACGGACTTTCAGGCCGTTTTTAGCACGCTGCGCTAATCCTTCGGAGATCAAATCCCTGACAATCACCATCTCCTCGATCAATTCCGTATCTATAACCCCCGCAGCGGGCCACTTACATAAATGAACCGACTCTCCCCCCGTCAATGTTATATACAGCTCATCGGCTAAAAACGGCACAAAAGGCGCTAACACTAGAGATAGCATTGTTAAAACATAGTGCAACGTTCTATAAGCACGGTCTTTATCCTGATCACTACCGCTCTTCCAAAATCTGCGCCTAGAGCGTCGCACATACCAATTTGAGGCGTCGTCAATAAAATCCAATACCGGCAATACAGCTCTCTGTAGGGCATAATTATTGGTATTCATTTCTATATCATTAACGAGCTGATGGACTCGCGAAACAATCCATCGATCAAGCGGATTAATCAGCTCATTCATAGGATCAGTCAAGCGACCATCCCATTCCCACTGATCCACTGATGCATATAGCGTAAAGAAGTCACACATATTCCAAATCATATTAAGTTTTCTAGCGATATCGCTCACATCTTTATCCGTTAATGAATAATCTTCAGCATTAAGAAGTGGAGAAGATAGTAGTAAGAATCGCAACGCATCTGAGCCATATTTATCCATTAGCTCGTTTGGGTCTGTATAGTTACCGTAACTTTTGCTCATTTTTCTGCCATCATTGCCGGCAATAGTTCCGTGCACTAAGGCAGTTTTAAATGCTGGTCTACCAAATAACCCTATGCTGACGGCATGTAAATAATAAAACCATGCTCTAACCTGAGGTACATACTCGACAATAAAATCACACGGGAAGTTCTGCTCAAATTTATCGATATTTTCAAACGGGTAGTGGAATTGGGCAAACGGCATTGATCCGCTTTCAAACCAACAATCCAGTACTTTTGTGATTCTGCTATATTCAACCCCGTCAATCACGAATTTTACGTTATCTATCCAGGGTCGATGATAATCTTCCAGCTCCACTCCGGATAGTTCCTTTAACTCCTTATAACTACCTATCACCTTGATATGTTCCTTGCCACTAGAATCGATTCCTTTCCATACCGGCATAGCAGTAGCCCAGAACCTATCTCTGCTAATATTCCAGTCTGGAGCAGATTTGACGATGTTTTTAAACCGACCGTTTTTTATGTAATTCGGATACCATGTTATTTTTTGATTCTGCTCAAGCATTAGCTGTCTTTGATTGTCTATATCTAGAAACCAGCTAGGGTGCGCCCGGTACATCAACCTAGTTCCACACCTGTGGCAGTGAGGATAACTGTGTCGTATATATTCGATTCGCCAAATCACTCCTTCAGCCAGAAGTTCTTTAGCTACTTCTTTATTTGATTCCCACACCTGCTTACCCTTCCATCTGCCGTCGCTATAAAACCCGTTGTCGTCAATATCTGACACTATCGGAAAGCCTTTTTCCTTTGCCAGCGCATAGTCCTCTTCTCCGTATGCCGGTGCTACATGCACGATGCCTGTACCTTCTTCGAGACTGACGTAATCCGCATGCCAAACCATGTGGGCGCTGCCACCACGATCCACGAAGATTGGATCGTATTTTTTTCCAACAAGTTCACTGCCCTTAAAAATCCTTTTAATCTTAAAGGCCACCGGTTGATGCTTATCGTCAACAAAGACGTCCTTAACCATCTTACTGGCGACAATTAATGTATCACCACCTTCAACTTTAACTTCTGCGTAATCTTCGTTTTTATTAACAGCAACAGCCGTATTGGTGGGTAACGTCCAAGGTGTAGTCGTCCATGCCAGTAAATATTTATTTTCGCCGCTTAATTTAAATTTAACAAATACCGACGGATCTGTTACATCTTGATAAGAATTGTCCATAGCAACCTCGGCTTTGCTGATGGGCGTAGCATCTCTAGTGCAATACAGGAGCACCTTCTCGCCTTCATATATTTTTCCTTCGTCATACAGCTTCTTAAAGGCCCACCAGACTGATTCCATGTAGTCCCTGTCCATGGTTTTGTAAGCACCTTTAAAATCTACCCATCTGCCTATACGATCCACGATCCCTTCCCATTGGTTACCGGTCTGTACCATATTGTCACGACAAGTAGATATGTATTCTTCTAGCGATATTTTTGTGCCAATATCACGACGATCCCTAATACCTAGTTTCTTTTCTGTAAAAACTTCCGCTGGTAGTCCATGACAGTCCCACCCCCATACTCTCTCGACTCTCTTACCTTGCATGGTCTGATATCTAGGCATAACATCTTTGACTATACTTGTTAGTAAATTACCGTAATGTGGAATCCCCGTAATAAAAGGTGGGCCGTCATAAAAAACATATGCATTATCAGCAGGACGATCTTCTATTGATCTCTCAAATATCTTTCTTTCCTTCCAGTACCGAATAAGGTCTTTCTCGTACTCCAAAGGTTTTCGTCGTGTATTCTTCTGAAATTTCATATCTCTTCAATAATTATCAACCTTTGTACATAAAATGTCACCCATAATTTAGTAATCAAAACTCTATAATACCAATCAAGAAGAATATTTACACCTGCACTTACTGACTAATAGATAATCCTTTATTCCCATTTAAAAGATGTTTAATAAAACCAATTCTCCATTAAGGCATCTAATCACTCACATATCCTCGTGATTGCCGCTCAACCATCATTCACAAAACGGCGTCAAAAGCATCATCGTGTGTGATTTCTCGTTACCAATTCTATAGTGAAGGTACTCCGACTATAATTGCTAACTATTTTGAATGTCAAATACGGATTTGAACTATTACGGGAAATCCCTATAAGTAGCCTATGACCCTGCTTAAGACATCATCCATTAACGGTAAAACGCCCATCCACATACCCAGTAGTTGACCATCAGAAGATGTTGCTATTACTGATGGATAGCGAACTATGTCATATAGCTCTACACTAGTGGACCCATCTATACTATCTGCGTCAATCAGCTCAATCGGCACGTCGGGATGAAGCCCATGAAATTCGTCGACGTATCTTTCGGTAGAAGTAGCATGTTCGGAATTTGGCCTGTAGAATATAGTCAAGTGCATAACTACAACTAGTGTAGCATATGCGGTAATTACGTATTTTCTTCGTCGATCACCAGCTGCCGTGCTTGATGTTTGCGAAGCCTGATATTGGATAGCTCTCTTTCGAAACTTGTAATATCCTTGAAGCGCCTGTAGACACTCGCAAACCTAACATAGGCGACTTCATTCAGCTGGGATAACCTGTCCATGACAAGATCGCCAATCACTGCTGAACTAACCTCTGGATCCCCCAGGGCTTGTAATTCTTTTTCGACATCATTCACCAGATGTTCCAGTTGTAGGTTAGTGATGGTTGTCTTTTCGCAGGCCCGATACAATCCAGCCAAAAGCTTTTGTCGGTTAAATAGCTCTCTGACACCACTGTTCTTTATGACTATCAGCTGAGGCCGTTCTATTCGTTCGTAAGTAGTAAACCTATACTGGCAATTGAGGCAAGCTCTTCGTCTCCTAACGGCTTCGCCATCCGCTACGTCTCTGGATTCTATCACTTTAGTATCAGCATATTGACATTGGCTGCATTTCATCTATATCTTCTCCGTTCGGGTGCATGGTGCACCCATAAATGTAAGTATACTACATGTAGGGTATAAGGCATAAAACTGAACCCCACAACCGCTGTTGCGTGTCTTTATTTATTATCTGAATCCGCGTCGTCTTTATCGTTGTTATGACGCCTCGAGGAAATACGCCGCAAAAACGATGGTCGATTAAGATCTTTGTCATCAAAGTCGGACGAAACAAATTGGTGTTCATCATCTTGTGCGTGGGACGTTTTATTGTCTTCGTCGCTCGATGTGTCATCATCTATCGTCCAAATATTTGCAGGCATATTATTGTCGTTTTCGAACACATTCTCCGGTTCTTTATCCAAGCTTACGTCTATACCCTCCAATGATTCGTCGTCGGGCTTGCTATGCACCGATGGCTTGTGGTCTTTATCGCTCAAATTCTCGTTCGAAGTTGGTGTAGCTCGATTGGCAAAATACGACACATCAAAACCTGTCGCAACTACGGTAATTATAACTTCTCCGTCTAATTCGTCGTTAATCGTTGCCCCGAATATTATATTAGCGTCAGCATCGGCAGCTGTGGTTATAATCTCTGCTGCAGCATTAATCTCATGCATTGTAAGATCGTTACCGCCAATTACATTAAACAGAATACCTCTTGCGCCGTCGATTGATACCTCGAGTAGGGGTGATTCAATCGCTTGCTGAGCTGCCTGAACGGCACGATTTTCACCATTAGCTCTACCAATCCCCATTAGAGCAGATCCGGCGTCTTGCATAACAGCTTTAACGTCAGCAAAGTCCAGATTAATTAGACCATGGACCGTAATAAGATCGGATATTCCCTGTACTCCCTGTCTTAAAACATCATCAGCGACCTTGAACGCCTCCATTAGTGGAGTTTGCCTGTCAATCGTTTGCAACAATCTATCATTGGGAATGACTATAAGAGTATCGACTGAACTACGTAGATTTTCTATGGCTGTTTCTGCATTTCTGCGACGTTTTTCTCCCTCAAAAGCGAATGGCTTTGTTGCAAATCCTACAACTAGTATATCCATGTCGTGAGCAACTTTTGCGACAACATGCCCTGCCCCGCTTCCGGTACCACCACCAGCCCCAATGGTAATAAAAACCATGTCGGCTCCTTCGAGAGCCTTTTGTATGTCGTCTCTGGATTCTTCGGCGGCTTTTTGTCCAACCGAAGG
The DNA here is from genome assembly GCA_027371825.1 of Candidatus Saccharimonadota bacterium. Taxonomy (GTDB): domain Bacteria; phylum Patescibacteriota; class Saccharimonadia; order Saccharimonadales; family UBA4665; genus JAJZNU01. The sequence continues at coordinate 7,379 of DAHXLE010000002.1, read as the reverse complement.
ATCGGCTCCAGAGCCTAGCCCTTTGGTCGTATCTTTCCCGATATGAATTTTTACCTGCGCTTTAGAGTGATGCAAAGCTTGGGCGTCTGTGTTAATAACTATAAATTCGACACCTTCAACTCCAGCTTCTACCATTCGATTAACAGCAGCTCCCCCCGCCCCACCTACGCCTACAACTTTAATGCGGGCAAATGTTTCTATCTCAGGTGCAACTTGTGGCATTGTATATACCTCGTTTAGTGTCAGCTTAACATCAGCGAGTATACCCTATGTATATCACAACTTCAACTCAAATAATTGTTCGGACAGACTAGACTAAGTAGCTTGGTATGAGACCTAGGCCATTAATTGCATTGTTGTTTGTTCATTTGCGAATTCTGGGTAAATACCTTGTGATTGATTTAAGAATTTTTGTATTCGTTTTCCCCACAACACCGCCCACTCCATCTATCGGCAACAAGAGCATATCTAGCATCATCAGACCAACGGCAGTAAATGCTTCAGGGTCTTTGACCTTCTCCGCTAGTCCGCCTATTGGTCGCAGTTGACCTACTCTTGCTGGAAGTTGTAATTTTTCTCTTGTAAAATCAGCTATACCGGGAAGCTTTGATGTGCCTCCTGTTAACACGACACCCCCTGGAAGCTTGCGAGATCGTTGTATTTTTCGTAATTCTTTTTCTACATAGTCCAATAACTCATCTACTCTGGCTTCGGTTATCATGAATATATCTTCATAGGAAAATGTTAAAATCTTTTTGGATATTTCTAGTTTGATCTTACCGCTATTCACTTTGTCACCGTTAGATAGCCTCGCATACTCTAGTTTAACCTTTTCTGCGATGTCTAGATCGGTTTTAAGACCAATCGCCAGATCATTTGTGATGTGAATGCCTCCGATAGGCAGTACCGCGACATGTTGTACTTCTCCGTCTTCGATAACTGCTATATTTGTCGTGCCGGCACCGATATCCAATACAACAGTTCCGGCTTCTTTTTGCTGTCTGTTGAGCACCGCTTCAGATGCAGCCAAACTTGACAGTGCGTGGTGATTTGGCACTACTTGTGCTTTGTCTAGAGCTGCGTTTAAGTTCTTCAGTGCTGGAGTTGAAGCGGTAACTATATGAGTTTCTGCCTCCAGCCTAACTCCTTGCATCCCAACCGGATCCTTAAGATTTTCCTGGCCGTCCAATCGATAGTTTTTGGTAAATACTTGGACTATCTCTCTATTAGGAGGTAGTTGTACTATAGTAGCAGCCTCTTCGACCCTCCATCTATCCTCATCCGTAATCTCTCTATTTGCAGCACTGATTGCTATAACTCCTCGAGAATTGAGGCTTTCTACGTGTGCCCCGTTGACATTAATAGTTGCCGACTGAACACGTATACCTGCAATTTTTTCGGCTTCAGTGACTGCCTGAACAATTGATTCGGCTACTTCATCAACATATACTACATTACCTTTCCGCATGCCGGTATTATTAGCGCCGCCATAACCTATGATAGATAGTTGATCTGGGTTATTCTGATCCGGCATCCCTATAACACAACGTACTTTGCTTGTTCCGATGTCTATGCCAACGTAGTGCGGAAAGGTTTGATCGTACATGGACGTAAGTATAACGCTTATTCTATATCTAGAGCAACTACTAAGTATAGGTGTTTCATAGAGTTTCTGGTACAGTCATGATTTCGTATCCATCTTCGGTAACAAGAATAGTGTTTTCAAAATGTGCGGATCTTGAACCATCAGTCGTTAAGACAGTCCATCCATCAGATGCCGTATACGTTTCATGCCCCCCTAAAGTTGCCATAGGTTCTATAGCGATAGTCATACCAGCAACCAATAGGCTGCCCGTACCCGAAACACCATAATTAGGTACATCCGGTGCTTCATGCAGATGATGGCCAACACCGTGACCAACCAAGTTCCTAACTATGCCATAGTGGTCCTTATTAAGCTCCGTCTCAATAGCGTAGCCAATATCTCCGGTTTTAATACCGTCATGTACAACGTCAATACCGGCAAACATAGATTTTTCGGTTGAACGGACAAGCTTTTCATCTTTTGCTGAGCCATTATCCCCAGCAATAAAGCTTATTGCCCCATCAGTAATCATACTTTTATAACTCACTCCGAAATCCAAACTAACTATATCCCCCGATTGGATTATTTTAGATCTTTTAGGTATACCGTGAACAATCTCATCATTAATTGAAACACAAAGTACATCCGGAAAACCCTGATATCCTAAAAATACCGGCTGTCCACCCATTTTTTTAAGCTCCAGTTTGGCCCGATCTGACAAATCCTTTGTGCTCATCCCTGGCTCTGTGTATTGTTTCAATTTATGTAGCACAGTTGACAACATTCGACCACTTTCGCGCATTGCAGCAATTTCGGATGGTGTCTTTATTCTCGTAAACATATTAGCTTTGGTTAGTTTGACTGTTTAGATTCACGATCTTCATGATATTTTCATGGACCGCTCGCGGCTCTTGAGATGCATCTATCTCATATACGCGAACGTTAGCCTTCGTAAAATGATCTATTATGGGCATGGTAACGACCTTATATTCGCTAAAACGCCTGCTGATAGCCTCATCGGTATCATCGACTCTACCTCTATGAAATAGCCTATCTCTTACTACTTCTTCTGATGCTACTAAGTGAATAACGGCGGTTATATTAAACGCACCGTTTTTAACCTGTTCTAATATCCAATCACACTGTGGGATGGTTCGAGGAAACCCGTCAAGGACGAATTCTTCTTTGACGTCCACCAGCCCAAGCACTTTGTCCATAATTTTGATCATCTCTTCGTCACTGAGAAGTTTTCCCTGCAGCATTTCCTGCCGTCTCTTGCCGGTCACAAGGACTCTAAGAATCTCTCCGGTGGAGATCCATGCGTACCCATAATCATCGGCAAGCAGTCGTCCTTGCATACTTTTCCCTGCACCCGCTACTCCCAGCAATACTATCATCTTCCTAACCTTTCTTTGACCAAACGGGCAATGATAGCACCGTCGGCCGCCCCTCGTGTCTCAGACTTAACTTGCGCAATAACATGTCCAATGTTCTTCTCTTTGTCGGGCAAAGCGGCGACAGTCTTTTCTATTATTTTCTCAATTTCCTCCGCGGAAAGCTGCGCCGGCAGATATTCTTCTATTATTTGCTTCTCTCTTAGCTCTGATGCTGCTCGTTCGTCTTCGTGTGCCTGTAAATAGATATCGGCAGATTCTTGACGTTTTTTTGCCTCTTTAGATAGTGTATCTAAAATATCGTCGTCAGAGAGAGTGTGATCCTTGCTCGCAACCCTGGCATACAATAAGGCATTTTTCAAACTACGGAGCGTGATAACCTTAAGTTTGTCTCCTCCCAACAAGGCAGTTTTCAGATCTTTGTCTATGCGCTCTACAAGAGTCATTTATCTATTGTTGGCCAAGTTTAATTTTCTGCATTTTAATTGCTTTGCGCTCACGTCTAATAATAGCTTTTCTGCGCCGCTCTATTTTACTTATAGGCTTAGAGAAATACTGAGTTTGTTTGGCTTCTAATATCACCCCGGACTGCTGCACTTTTCTATTGAATCTTCGCAACATATTTTCCAGAGATTCTTTCGTGTCCTTACGGTAAGTTTGTATCATATCCGTTATTCTACGTAATCTACGGCAAAAATGCAAGTACTCTATAAGCCCTGAGATCTCTTCTGATTAAGGCGTTGAGATTTTAAAACAATACTTTGGAGTTCTTTAAAAATTGGAAACTGTTTATTGGTATAGTAGACCTTTGTGTTGGATTGTTTTTCGGAAATTAAAAAGCCAATTTTTTCCAGACGTTTAAGTTCACGCTGGATGTTGCCGGCATCTTCTTTTATTAGCTTCGCTAAGCCCCTGACATGGGTCTTAAAATCAGGATACTTAGCATATATCACTATAATTTTTCGTCTAACCCGAGATGTTATAAAAACGTCTAGCATATGTATATTGTGCTCAACACAACGCCTTCTCGCTTATTACTTTACTACAACAGTATAATCAAATCATATTGGCATTTCAAGCTAATTTGTCCGAGAATAGACTTATGACTTACTATTATGAAGTATGGGTTGCCTCAAGGAGATATCATAAGCCACAACCTTTGACGTACTCCTCAGATAAAAATATTCCTTCGGGAACAATCGTATCGGTCCCATTGCAGTCCAGCGTCATAACCGGTGTTATTGTGCATAGTGCCACAGCACCTCAATTTACCACTAAACCCATAACGAACACCTTGAATCTAGCACCTTACCCCATTCATTTACTCGAATTAATGGATTGGATGAGATATTTCTACCCTGCGCCTTCAGGCATCATTACTCAGCAATTTATACCTAGTAAACTGATAAACAAAGCACCGATACCACCCCTAGTGGATTGCTCACAAATATCCGTTGATGTATTACCGCCTCTCACTCGACAGCAAAGCATAGCCGTCAGGGCTATCAATAATAATAACGGCACTTTCATTCTTCATGGGCGGACAGGAACCGGGAAGACTCGAGTTTATCTAGAAGCAGTAAAAACGGCCGCCAAACAAGGACAATCATCAATTATCTTAACCCCCGAAATCAGCTTAACGACTCAGCTAGTGAATAATTTACAACGATACCTTAGTATTCCTGTTGTTCTAATGCACTCTCAACTATCGGAAACTCAACATCGTAGTGTTTGGAGACAAATCCTTGAATCGAAGAGTCCGGTCGTAGTAGTGGGAGCTAGATCGGCACTGTTCGTGCCGTTGTCAAATCTTGGAGTTATAGTGATCGACGAATGCCACGAACCATCTTACAAACAAGATCAATCTCCTCACTATCTTACGCTAAGAGTAGCAAGTAAACTGCGTGAACTCACTAAGTCTAAATTGATTTTTGGATCGGCAACCCCTAATTTATCGGAATATTACTGGGCTGAACAAAAAAATATTCCTATACTAAAACTTACTGAGCTGCCTATTCGTCCAAAGAATTTCAGCATCCAGATAGTCGATATCAAGAAACGAGACAACTATAATAGATCACAATACCTTTCGGATAGTTTAATTAACGCAATAAGTACTGCTTTGAATCATAAAGAGCAGTCTCTTTTATTTTTAAATAGAAGAGGATCTGCTCGGTTGGTCTTTTGTCAGAACTGCGGATGGCAGGTATTATGTACGCGTTGTCATATTCCTCTTATCTATCACGGCGACACTCACGAAATGACATGCCACGTTTGTGCATACAAAACTACGGCGCCTTCGGTCTGCCAAAAGTGCGGAAGTGTTAATATTCTATTTAAGGGTATCGGTACAAAGTCTTTGCATGAAGAAATCAATAAGCTATTCCCACAGGCTACAACCCAACGTTTTGATAGCGACAACAAAAAATCAGAGCGCTTTGAATTACATTATAATCAGATACAAAAAGGTAATGTGGATATATTGATCGGCACCCAATCTCTAGCTAAGGGGTTAGATTTACCTAAGCTTCGCATGGTTGGCGTAATATGCGCAGATATAGGCTTATACTCTCCGGACTATACGGCCTCGGAAAGAACGTATCAATTACTGAGTCAGGTGATTGGTCGAGTAGGCCGCGGTCATACAGAGGGAGACGTTGTCATACAAACATATATGCCCGACAACCCAACACTATTAGCTGCGGTTAATCTCGAGTGGAATAACTTTTATCACAAACAGTTGGCTGAACGAAAAAAATTTTTTTATCCTCCCTTTTGCCATATATTGAAACTTAATTGCCGGAGATCTACCCAAAAATCTGTTAAAGCTTCTTCCGATAAACTGGTCGGATTGATAAAAAACAGCGGTCTAAAAGTTGTGGTAATGGGACCGACGCCATCATTTCGTGAAAAAATTAATAACCGTTATAACTGGCAAATTGTATTAAAATCAGTCGACCGCCAGGAGTTACTGAAAGTCATCAATCTACTGCCCAGCGGATGGACTTATGACATTGATCCCGTCAATTTATTGTAAAAGTTTGTCATAGATAGATGTAATTAGTATACTTTCCAGTATGTCTCATCTGTTGAATCAATTAATAACTCTTCCCAATCCGGAATTGCGTAAACCTTCGACTAAGGTTATAGGGGTTGATCAAACAGTTCAAAAACTGATATCGGACATGGAAGGAACAGTCATAGAGTGGGAAGGAACGCGCCAACATGAGGTTGGGGTCGCGTTAGCTGCTATTCAGATCAATGTTACTTTGAAGGTAATAGTAATACGGAATAATTACAACAATAAAGAAGATAAAACTTTTACGGTATTTATTAATCCCGAGATCACAAAATACGAAGGCGAGAAAGAAGAAGATTTTGAAGGATGTTTAAGTGTAACAGATTTATACGGTCGTGTCCCGCGCTATAATAAAGTTAGAATTAAGGCTATGTCTCCAGAAGGACATGAATTTAAGATGCGTGCCGAGGGATTTCTGGCGCGGGTTTTACAACATGAAGTCGATCATACCAAGGGTATCTTATTCATAGACCATATTAAGGATAGCCCCGAAGCGTTCTATAAGCTTAACGAAAAGGGTAACTTGGAGAGTATCAATTATGAAAAAAACATCAAAAACAGTCGTATTCTTTGGTAACGAACGATTAGCAACCGGTGTAACTACTAATAATCCTATATTGAAAGGGTTAATTGCGGACCAATATGAAATAAAGGCGGTTGTCTCTACTCATAAACCTGGTAAATCACGTAAATCAAGAGACCTAGAGATAGCCAAAGTTGCAAGTGATCACAATATTCTCATGCTTCTGCCCAATAAGCCATCGGACATTATTGAAGATCTTTTGGAACTCAAAGCAGACGTAGCTATATTGGTGGCTTATGGCAAAATAGTGCCGCAATCCGTCATAGATTTGTTCCCGGGCGGTATAGTGAACGTACACCCCTCCCTCTTACCTCTCCATAGGGGTCCAACACCCATAGAGAGCGTCATACTCAACGGAGAAGATCGTACCGGGGTCACCCTAATGAAACTCTCGTCCAAGATGGATGCGGGCCCTGTTTATGCGCAAGCGACCCACCCATTGAAGGGTACTGAAGACAAACAGTCTTTAGCTAATGATTTATCAGAGATTGGCTGGGCAATGTTACACGACCTACTACCGAACATACTGACTGGCAAGGTTGTTGCGCTACCGCAAGACTCAGAAAAAGCATCGTATGATCAATTGCTAACTAAAGGTGACGGTATTATCGATTGGCGCAAGCCGGCTGTTCTGTTAGAAAGAGAAATTAGGGCATTCACTAACTGGCCCAAAAGTAAGACAAAACTGGCTGGCATCGAAATAGTCATTACAAAAGCCCACGTCATCGACACCAACAT
>DAHXLE010000029.1 GCA_027371825.1 Candidatus Saccharimonadota bacterium | reverse complement strand
GCTGTTCGGGTTACTGACGCAAAACCTCTTCACGAACTGCTTCTAAGAGTCGGGCCGCTTTTAACCACCAGCGCAAATCTACCTAACCAGACGATATCTGAGAATATTAAACAGGCTGAGGAATACTTCGGAGATAAGGTCGATTTCTACGTCGATGGAGGTTACCGACCGGAGAAATTACCGTCTACGGTTATAGGTTTTGCGGATGATACCATTGTTGTCCTACGACAGGGGGCAACACGAATAGAAAATAGCATGGGTTAGGTGATATCGTTCAATATAAGTTTACGGTTATTCGGATTTTTTTGACCTAGTGATTTTGCCTTTAGTTTCCGGAAATACCCAAAATCTATACCATAGATAGCTCCAGACCGTAAAGAAGACCGCTGACAACATAAATCCGAAATACGGCGATATACCGATATACTTAAGCCATCCGATAATTCCGTAATCTATCACGAAACCAATTACCTCTATGATGATGTAGCGTCTTACATGTTCTATCTCGCTCAACCTAGGCGCATTATCGGCAAATGCCCAGTAGCGTTGCACAAAATAATTAATTGACCAGCCGATTATGTCAGCCGCCAGCTTACCCCAAAGCCACCATAAATGAAGGACCGAATAAGCGACGGCAAAAATACCATAACCGACCCAAAACTCAAGGCCCCCACCTATCCAATATTTTATAAATTGGACAACTAGTTTATGCTGCCGATTAGTGAGCTGCAGTTTTGTCATTCGTTTTATAGTATGCGCTTAAACATATGCCCCCAAGTCCCCACCATACATAACTCAAAGTGTCGTCTACCCAGACATGAGACAAAAGCCCGACAAAACATATACCCACCAAGGAAGCCAATAGCCCTAGCGCCAAACTATCCTGTCTATGCTTCCAGAGTTCCTTAGCTACCAACCAGTTAATTGCCAAAAAGACAAATAGACCCAACCACCCCACTTCTTGAACTATTTGTATAAAATAATTTTCGGCTATACGAGCAGGATGATTGTTATAAACAGAAGCCGGTCCGGCCGTACCCGGTCCATCACCGAGAGGCTGTGCTATGGCATCTTTAATGCCGCTCTTCAATGCACTAAGATGAGCACTGTTTGAAGTTTGGGGAGTATGGTGAGAGCTATCGGTATGGAATATGGTGTCTTGGAGAATAGATGAATTGCGTAAGCCGAACAGCAAAAGCCCAATAGCGATAAACAGCACAACCATCCCCAGCCCTACTCGTTTTAGAACGCGGCGGCTTCTAATATTCAATACACCTATTATGACAACGACTAATGCCGCAGCAATCCAAGCGCTCCGTGAATATGTATAGAACAATGTGATGATTGAACCGATAAGAAGCGCCGTGTATGCATAGAATAGACGCTTAGACGGTCGTTTAACTAAAAGAGCGCTAACGATAGCAATTATAACGACTAAATATGCTCCTAAAGGGTTAGACCCTCTAAGAGTGGAAAGAATACGAACATAATGTAGGTTTTGGTTGATTGTCTGAAAAGGTGGAATGGTCGACGTTCCATAGCCAAAATGACTCAGGAAATTATAGGGTAAAATAAAGTGTTGCATTAATCCGAAAACTACCACTATAGCCGCCGGTATTAGTACTAATTTTTCCCAGTTCCTCCTTAGCCAGCCGCTCTGTCCCGCTATTATCCAGCAGGCCAAGAAAAATAGGAAAAAGCGTAAATCTACAACGAGTCCATAACCCAGCGCCTTTAACGATACGTCATGCTTAAATAACGAGACTGATCCTATGACAAGCTCATAGAGTACGTATAGCGTGATAAGCCAAACTATATCCATAGACCTAAACCTGTTCCAGATAATCCTGTGCCTAAACAATATCCATAGACAGCCCAGAATAATAAGGAGTAGAACAATTTCGTCCCACAATCTCCATGCCGTGTAATGGCCGGTGATACTTGAAAACCACACGGTCATAAAAGCAAAAAATGGGACCAGGGCAATAATTAAGCAAGCACCAACCAACAAGATTGTTGTGAGTTTAAAATATTTTCTGAAAAACATTATTATAGTACAGCCCTGCTCTTAGTATTAGGTGATACAATCTATTATACAGTTCCATGACTTTCTGATAGCCTCAACGGAACTCTCGGTAATTTATAGACATAATGAAAAACAACTCCTCTCTAGTTTACAACGTGTTTTTAGTAATAGGCGACGCTCTGGCGCTTAGTGCGGCCTTTGCCGGAGCATATCTGATACGCGCCGACCTGTACAACGCCCCGGTTGCCTATCCTATCCACGCTATCACCTACATGACCATGTTTGCAAGCCTACTCCCTCTTTGGTTGATACTGTTTATGATGCTCGGTTTATATAAGCTTGGGATGTATGAGCGTCGTTTTAGCGAAGCAGGCAAGTTGTTGGTAGGATCATTTATCGGTATGCTTTTCGTAATATTCTGGAACTACCTATCCGTTAGGCCATTATTACCCTCTAAACTGGTTCCAATCTACGGTTTCGTACTGGCTTTTTTCTTTCTGATATCTATACGAAACATGATACGTTACGTAAGAACTAAATTATTCAGTTACGGGATTGGACTTAATAATGTCTTGATAATTGGAAATAATTCCGTTACAACCGAGCTAGTTACCTCGCTGCATGACAGTCGTCGCTCGGGATATAACGTGGCAGCCGTGGTGGGTGGCAAGGAAGCTCTGGGAGACAGGAAAGCAACTCCTCTTTATCATCGCTTTTCGGAAGCCCTAAAACACACAAAGGTCCCCCTGCACACAATTATCCAAACCGAGTTATACGCCGATGAATCACGAAACCGTGAGATATTGGAGTATTCCCAGAGTCATCATGTATCCTACCGTTTCGTGCCGGGTAATACCGAACTGTTCGTTGGTAACATAGACGTTGAGCTATTTCGCAATTCATTACCGGTTATTGCAGTTCAACAAACAGCCCTAACAGGATGGGGACAAGTCATTAAGCGTGCTTTTGATATTACCATGGCTGCGGTCATATTGCTCATTACGTCTCCAATACTACTGGCGGTAATTATTGCAGAATTTTTAAGTGGTGGTGATGTCTTCTTTAGACAAACCAGATTAACAAGGTTCAATCGAGAGTTTAAGGTTTTCAAGTTTAGAACGCTGATAAAAAAATACAACGGGCTATCTCCCGAAGACGGTTTTATGAAAATGGGCAGACCGGATCTTATAAAGTTATATAGAGATAGTGGAGATCAAATTCCAAACGATCCGCGAATATCTCGCTTGGGTAATTTTCTAAGACGCACCAGTATTGATGAGTTGCCGCAGCTTTTTAACATCATACTGGGGGATATAAGTCTAGTTGGACCAAGGACTCTCGTCCCGCAAGAATTATCTACTTACGAAAAGCGGCACACCATTCTAAGCGTCAAATCGGGGTTGACAGGGTTGGCACAAGTATCGGGCAGAAAGAATATCAGTTTTGAGCAGCGACGTAAACTTGATCTTTATTACGTACAGAACTGGTCATTCTGGATGGACTTGGTTATATTAGCTAAAACTATCAGGGTCATATTGGAAGGTTCATAAAGTGGCGTCCCGTGTAAATAACAAAAAATTAAAGGTAGCTATTGTATGCGACTGGCTGGTAGGTATAGGTGGCGCTGAGAGAGTTGTACTTGAACTACATAAAATGTTCCCTGATGCACCGATTTATACATCACAGTATGATAAAAATAAACTTGATTGGTTTAATAGCGCCGATGTAAGAACAACCTGGTTACAGCATCTGCCGATAGTACTCCGTAAGTTTTTACCCATATTAAGAGCATGGACATTCAGCAAGCTTGACCTTAGTTCTTACGACTTAGTCATATCTGCTACCGGGGCCGAGGCAAAAGGCGTAAAAACCGGACCTAATACAAAACACATTTGCTATTGCTTTGCACCGACTCATTACTATTGGAGTCGTTACGAGCAATACATCCAACATCCGGGATTCGGATTTCTTGACCCGATTGCAAGATTAGGCCTCAAACTATTAGTTGGTCCTCTCAGATCATGGGATTATAAAGCTGCCCAGAAACCCGACTACCTAATCTCAATATCCAACCACATACAAAAAGATATTAAACGCTATTATGGTCGAGAATCTGTAATAATCTTTCCTCCAGTAGACACCAATCGATTCAAGCCAACAAAACCGCGGATACGGAAAGGGTTTGTAACCGCCGGCCGTCAAACACCCTACAAGAGAATCGACCTGGCGGTTGCGGCGTGTAGCAGCAAAAACCTGCCATTAACGGTAATTGGTAACGGTCCCGATCACAAGCATCTTGTCGATATAGCTGGACCAACTATTAGTTTTTTTACCGACGTAGCAGATGAAGACATGGCTGGATATTTTCAGTCGGCTGAAGCATTTATATTTGCCGGACTGGATGATTTCGGTATAGTGGCAGTCGAGGCAATGGCCGCCGGAACACCGGTTATAGCCTACAAGGGAGGAGGAGCATTAGACTATGTCATACCGGGTAAGACCGGTTTGTTCTTCGATCAACCGACGTTCGTTAGTCTACTGCGGGTTCTAAAATCATTCCGAGCCTCTAAATTCCGGCCGGGAGATATGGAAAAGCAGGCTGAGAAATACTCTCCGATAATCTTTGCTGACAGTATGAACAAATTTCTAAACAAGATTCTTCGTAAAAAATAATAACTAAAACTACTCCTAGAAGTGCCTAATCCATAGGCACAAAGCACGCTTGGTTATAAGTCATGTCGGGCCTGTCGGAAGTAAGTATGGTTAGATGACGGACGATAGGCTATAATTAACTGGCAATTAATAAGCGTAGAAGGTTAATGTTTCAGTGAAGGTCAATCCACAGATTTTTCGCGGTTATGATTTAAGAGGGCTCGTCGGTACCGACTTAAGTCCAGAGTTGGCTCAACATCTTGGTAAGGCTTATGGTACATACCTTAAAAGACACAAGATAGATTCTGCCGTAGTCGGTCGAGACTGCCGAGAGACGGGAGTGCCCTATAGTAAGTCACTGATTGAAGGGCTAAGATGGGCCGGGATTAACGTTACTGACATCGGTATGCAATTAGTAGGCACATTCTATTGGTCCCAGTATTACCTCAAGATACCCGCCGGAGTATATGTCAGCGCCTCACATAACCCACCGGAGTTTAACGGATTTAAATTCGCCAACGGCTACTCAGAAACACTGGTCTCAGACGGCATGCAGACTCTCAAAACTATGGTGGAGGCAGAAGATTACGACAAGGCTGCTAGTCGAGGTTTACTCCGTAGTGTAAGTATATTGCCGGATTACTACTCTGACATCTTAAAACGGCTACCGCTCACTAAACATTTCAAGGTAGTAGTCGATCCGGGCTGTACTACCGCCGGATCTATAGCACCTGAACTGCTCCGAAGAGCAGGCTGTGAAGTCGTAGAGTACAACACCAAGGTTGACTCGTCCTTTCCTTTAGGTGTAGCCGATCCGACAGAAACTCAAGTAGTAGAACGACTTAGGCAGGAAGTACTAGAGAGCAAAGCCGATATAGGGTTTACTTACGATGCCGACGGAGACCGTATTGGCATAGTCGATGACGCCGGTAACATCATATGGAACGACGTACTAATGGCTCTGTTCTCCGTTGATGTTCTTCACGATCATCCAGGCAGCAAAATAATGTTTAATACCCTGTGTTCCAAAGTCGTGCCAGAAACTATTAAAAGAGCCGGTGGTCAACCTTTTATGTGGCGAACTGGGCACTCGTTCTTGAAGAAGAAAAATCAGGAAGTTAAAGCTGTTTTTATAGGTGAGTTATCCGGACACTTTTTCTTCTCCGCCGATTTTCACAACCACGACGACGGACTTTATTCCAGCCTAAGGCTGCTACAGGCTATAGAACGTTCTGGCAAAAAATTGTCTCAACTGCTAGCAGAGTTACCTAGATATGTATCCAGTCCCGAGATAAAGGTATCCTGTCCTGATGATAAAAAAGTAGAATTGGTCGAGAAACTTGAGCCAATACTGCGTGCCAAATACCCCGATGCCGAAATAATCAACGACGAAAGAGCCGGAGACGGCATACGCATAGAGCTCAGTGATGGCATGATAGTTGTGCGATATTCACAGAACGGACCGTACCTAACTGTCAAATTCGAGACCCGAACACAAGCCAGTTACGATGTCCTACGCCAAGAAATAAACTCCATACTGCATAAACTTCCTGACATTGACTGGGAATCACGCATCAGTGCTAATGTTGAAGCTTTAACTAACACTTAACATTTTCAGAAGCACCAACCAGTACGGTGTTCCAGCTTTCTAAAAACTACTACTAACTATTAAGTCTGCTGCTCGTATATATACGTCACTGACGCAATGCTAGATTCCAGCTGGAAATGCACCACTAGCTTTTAGGACTTGATCTGGTGTTTTGTAGCCTAGTCGTTTCCTTGGCCTAGTATTGAGCTGCTTGACGGCAAGGTCAAGCATTTTCTGGGTAATACTTTCAAACCTCATC
>DAHXLE010000025.1 GCA_027371825.1 Candidatus Saccharimonadota bacterium | reverse complement strand
TATCGGTAGTATTCTGAGTATTCTTGCTGGTGTAATATATCCGCTCACCGGACTCTTCACTTACCATGCCTATAATCTTGCGTTTATCACTTTTTTTTGCCATGAACTGTATTTTAACAGATTATGCATACATTTGTAAACATAAAACCCCGCATTATAAGCGGGGTTTAGGAGTGCTTGATGTATCTACACTTTCGTGGGCCGCTGCCCTCAAGCACTGAAACGATTTAATCACATATGTCTGCGAGTTTTATGTATAAATTCTAACAATATTTAAATCGAGATATGGAGCCGTGAACGGGATTTGAACCCATGACCTCGCCCTTACCATGGGCGTGCTCTACCAACTGAGCTATCACGGCATAATATATACTAAGCAATGGTAGCAAATCTCTTGTGATTTTGCTACACTTTGTATCTGTAAGTATGTGCCGCCTTAGCTCAGTTGGCTAGAGCGTCAGTTTTGTAAACTGAATGTCGTCGGTTCAAATCCGACAGGCGGCTCCAGATATATAATGCAGGGATAGTGAAGCGGTCAAACACGGTAGACTGTAAATCTATTGGCATTCGCCTTCGGGGGTTCGAATCCCTCTCCCTGCACCACGGGTGAGAGTATTGTGTATGATCGAACTTTATCATATAGTTTAATCATGAATTGTCCTAGTTGCAGTAAACCAATGCGAAAAGTTCGTTGGGAAATTACTAATAATTTCAAGACTGGTAAAGATTTTAAAGAGTACGATAAGTTTACCTATGAATGTAGGGATGATGACATTTGGGTGACAACAGAAATCCCAATACCTGAAAAGTCTAAGAAAGAGAATGTAAAATAGAATTTCTAACCTGGTTCACTACCGAGTATCGCCTGTTATTGCTAGGATATATAATTTATTAATTAATAATTTGAAAGTATTAGCGGTGTAGGTAACCTTTGATACTGGTTTTTGTTTATGACTACCGGATGAATGTCTTGAGGTTGCTAAAGATTATTAATGAGTCGTCGCTATATCTTCATAAAAATGTTAGCAATAGGCTACTATTGTACTTACCGTGTTGCTTTTTTATGATTGATCAATATACATTGGATTTATAATGTTTGACGTTAGATGACAACTTTTTTGGGCCGGAGCATACGCTTGCGTTGAGTAGGAGATCCGAGTTTTAGTTGTTTCATATTCTCTATAATCTGATCCGCTTCAATCCCCATCCCCCTTGTTCTGTAAGCACTTAAAAGTAAAGTATAGGTTTCTTCATTAGGTTCAAGTTCGATGGCTTTTTCAAGCTCTTGGAACATCAGTTTATCGTTTTGTAGTTTTTCGGCGACTTTTGCATAGGCTACATGCCTTGCGGCTAGATTATTTTCTAGTTTGAGTGCTTGTTCGAACGCCACCGAAGCTTTTTCGTAATTTTCTGTTTCGTAATATATTAGTCCTAAATTATGCAGGCTAGATGGAGTAGCCTCAATACTACTGGCAATCTCAAAGCAGTCGATAGCATCTTTGTATTCTTTTTGCTTAGCGTAGAGTATGCCCAGCCTATTGTAGGCGGCAGCATTTCTCTCGTCGATTTTTAGAATTGTCAATAATGCTTTTTCGGCGCGTAATAATCTGTTTTCACGCATTCCTTGGTGAGCAATATCCCATAAACGACCCAACCTATTACTTACCCTTTTTGAGATGTCGCTAAACTCATCACCGTGTAATACGGTATGGTAGTATGCTAATCCTGCGAATGTCGCGATCAATATAATCGATATCACGTGTAAGATATATTATATCCTAAATACATCCAAGGGTTAAATCACGGTTTATTACGGGCGTAAATCGGTTAGCTATATTGACCTTTACAGATTTAGCATCAGCTCACTTAATGATAGCTTGACGTTTGACCCGGCTGTTAGTTTATTAGATGCAGTGTAGCCGGCTTTTAGCACTCGCTGCCATTTTAGAATGCTAGGAGTGTTATTTTGCTTCTGTGACTGCTGAACCAAAGCAGCAGTAGCCATTCTTGTTAATAAGTCTGTTAACAGGTAGGGCGGATAATTGGCTTTAGCGATCTTTTCGACTCTACATAGGCGATCGAATAGAGATAGATTGAGTAATAAACGTGCTTCGCTAAATGCTTCGATGATAGGCTCGTTATTTTTTTGGTTATTATCATCAACATAGGCTGCCATGAGTCCGGGTAATCCCGCGCATAAGCCATATATTTTGGTAAACTTATCATCGTCAAGTTGAAAATGCTCGCTCAACATATCCCTGGTCGGTAGATAGACTTCTAGTGATTGTACGCGGGACAATATGGGCGGTATAAGCGAGAAGCGATGCCCGGCCGTCAGTATTATGAGCGTGTCCGAAGGAGGCTCCTCTAAATTTTTTAGTAAGGAATTTTGGGCCGCTGTGGTCATTAGGTTGGCATGCTCAATCATTACAAACCTTCTAATTTTGTCGCTGCCGATTGTTTTTAAAGTTAAGAACTCATTTAACTGCCGTATCTGATCGATGCTAATCGATTTTTTATCAGGAGAAATGATTAATCCGTATTTGTAATTATCTATTGCATCTATGGAACATTGCAATAAGACGGACAGATAGTATTTAGCGACCGTCGTCTTGCCTATACCGTCTGGTCCGGAAATTAAAAGGGCCTGAAAAGGATTAAGAATCAGATCGTTAAGACGTTCCCTGGTACTGGGGTGGATTACTATGTCTGTCTTCATGCTCATTATTTTTACGAATTAAGTAGAGACGCAAATTCTGATGGTAGTTTTGCGGTGAATACACGCCTAATACCTCCGGGCAATGTTATTTCTAGTTGTTCGGCGTGCAAATACAGTCGGTCGGCTTTTTTACCGTCGTATAGTTCGTCTCCGACTATCGGATGCTTTAAATAACTTAGATGAACGCGTAGTTGATGTGTTCTGCCGGTCGTTGGCTTGAGCTCAATCAGGCTATACCCGTGCTTTGTCTTGATTGTTCGGTAGAATGTCTGGGCGCTTTTACCGTTAGGACCGACTCTAAATGTCCCGGGAGATTTAGGATTACGCTCAATCGACATATCTATCATAGCGCTCTCGTGATTTAGATTATCTTCAACTATTGCCATATAGGTTTTTTTAACCTTGCGATCAGCAAATTGTTTTTGTAAATATTTAGCAGTAACATTATTTTTTGCGCATATCATTACGCCGCTAGTCGCTCTATCCAGACGGTGAATAATCCCTGCCCTGTCGCCATCCATATCCATAACCCTAGACTGGAGCCAGGAAGCCACCGTTGCTTCCGGATTGAACCCTCCCTTTGAGTGTGACAATATACCCGTTGGCTTGTTGATGACGATACAATTCTCGTCCTGATATATAACCGGCAAGTCTAATTGTGGTATATTCTTAAGTTCTTGAAGATCATAATTAACATCTATAATGTCGTCAGGCATTATCTTATGTGACGGTTTTAACTCGATCATTTTGTTAACCGTAACCTTACCAGATTTAATAAGTTCAGCGGCGAATGATCGGCTCAAAGTCGGCAAGTAGGTAATTATTTTGTTATCAAGACGGGTAGATTTAAGATCTGTATGCTGATTCATTATGGTCTTAGGCCGACGGCACGCTGGACTTTGTATAATGTCTCGTTGGCCTGTAGATTCATCAGTTTTTCATCGGTTTCCAGCCTGTTAATTATGCTATTTTCGTCGACTTTGCTCATGTTATCTTGAAGCTTTACCAAAAAATCGGCAATCATATCGCCAACGGCCGTCTTAAGATCACCATAACTTGTTTTTCCGACCCACTCATTAGCAACATCTTCCATGGATTCGTTTTTTAAAAGAGATAATATCTGTAAAAGGTTTGTGATGCCGGGCTGATTATCGGCATCTAAGTTAATTCGTCCATATGAATCTGTCGTAGCAGCCATTACTTTTGCCTTCGCTGACTGAGGGCTGTCGCCTAGAAATAATACGCCTTTATCCGATTCCGTACTTTTACTCATCTTTTTGATAGGATTCACGAGATCCTTAATTCTTAAACCCTGTTCTCGGCCAAAAAATTTGTGTTGTTCACTAACAGGTTTGGGGAGTACGAATAAATCACCGAACTTAGAGTTAAGGCGCTCGGCTATATCACGGGCATATTCTATGTGTTGTGTCTGATCATCCCCGACCGGTATGTATTGGGCGCCGTACAGCAGCATGTCGGATGCCATAAGCACCGGATAATTAAACAATCCGACAGTTATTTCGCTAGAATTCGCCTGTTCATCAATTAAGTTTTTTGATTTATCCTTAAACTGAGTCATTCGCTGCATCATGGAATAACTTGTAAAACAATCTAATATCCATGTTAGTTCGGAGTGGGCGGGGATAGCACTCTGTCGGTAGATGTGAATATTCGTGTCATCGATTGGTAGTCCGGCCGCTACGTATAGTCTTAAGTTATGTAATGTTTGTTTGTAAAGACCGGGGTGATCAACTGGTGTCGTGAAGCTGTGAAGATCCGGGACGAATAGATTGATTTGATACTTACCCGAGTTGTTTTTAGCCATTTCAATGAGCGGCAACAATGCACCGAAATAGTTCCCTATGTGCAGGTCATTGTTAGAACGTAGTCCGGTTAATATTACAGGTTTATCCATTTAATACTCTCTTCGTTCAAGTATATCATTAAGAGTAGCTACCGGTGGTCTTAAATGTTGACCTGGTTCAAAATACCGCAGATATATTTAGCGTTTTGTGAATTGTCGTTGTTTGCGGGCAGATTTAAGACCGAATTTCTTGCGTTCTTTTTCGCGGGGATCACGCCCCAATAGCTCTGCTCTACGAAGCGTCGATCTAAAATCTTCATTAAGCGACACTAGGGCTTTGGCGATACCTAGACGGATAGCCTCCGCCTGACCGTCGTGCCCGCCGCCGGTTACTCTAGCCGAAATAGCAAACTTATTATCATGTTCCAAAGCTGTTATAGGTTGAAGTAGTTTTGCTAGCAGATATTTACTCGAACTAAAGTATTCTTCTGCCGGTTTATCGTTGATTGTAATGGTTCCCTTACCGCTAGTGAGCCTAACACGTGCCGTTGAGCTTTTGCGACGACCGAGACCGTAAAAATATTTATTAGCATCAGCCATTACATCTTCTCCTTAAGTGTTAAAGTTATTGGCTTCTGGGGATTATGAGGATGGTCATTACCGGCATAAATCCTTAGTCTTATAAGTCGGTTGGCTTTTAACTTATTGTCCGGCAGCATGCCCGAAACGGCTTGTTTAACAACTTCCACCGATGGCATTTCTTGAAGACTTCTTGAATGTAAACCGCTTGGGTGCGAACTGTGACGATGATACATCTTATCGGTAGCCTTATTGCCGGTGACTTTTAAGTTGTCGGCGTTGGTAATAATTACAAAGTCACCGCAGTCTATATGATTAGTAAAGATCGGCTTACCTTTACCTATCAGTAAACTGGCAGCTTTAGTAGCTAGTCGTCCTAAACTTATATCGCTAGCATCCATTTGGTACCAAACTCTTACTACATCGGCTGGTTTAGCGCTATAGGTCTTTTTTATAGAAACTTTTCTGATAGTCTGATTGGTTGTATTTTTCATTTCTTAGATACCTTCGTGGTGGGATCCTTAACAACTTTAGCTTTCTTGTCGGCTGTAATTTTAGGTTGTGGCTTCACTTGTTGGTCCAAAGTATTAAAAGGAGCCTTAATATCGTCGACAAAACTTATTTTAGCCATTGGTGCATTATCGCCACGTCTAAGATCACTCTTGGTAATTCTAAGGTATCCGCTTGTTCGCGACTTTAAGCGAGGAGCGATGTCGTCAACTAATTTATGTGCGCTCGATTCTGTCATTAAGGCAGATAATATCTGGCGTCTGCTAGCTAGATCACCAACTTTGGCTTTTGTTATGAGTTTTTCGACGTAAGGTAGAGTTTCTTTAGCTTTGGGCAGCGTCGTACTGATTGAGCCATTTGCGATCAATGAATCAGCCAGGTTTTTGATTAGAGCAGTCCGAGGGCCTACTTCTCTGCCGAATTTTCTGCCTTTATATCCGTGCCTATGCATATTTCAGTTCCTAGAGTTCCAGCTCGGTTAGTTTTTCCTTAACTTCGTCCAATGCTTTCGAGCCAAAACCTTTTAAGTCGCGCAGTTCCACGTCGCTAAGACTAAACAGATCTTTGAGAGTGTGAATATCATTGTTCACTAGGGCGTTAGTCGTTCGGGCGGATAGGTTTAAATCATCAATTGAGGTTAATAATTCACTTTCGTCATCCTGCTCGCTGTTGATCTTATTACTGTCATCCATAACTCCTTCGTGGGGAGTTGACTCAACTCGGGTTTTCCCGGCCAGTGCCGAGTATTGGTTAACCAATATAGCGGCTGCTTCCTCGAATGCATCGCGCGGGGAGATAGAACCGTCCGAGTCAATAGTGATCAGTAAACGATCAAGATCGGTCGCACGACCTACACGTGTATTTTCAACCTTGTAACGTACTCTCTGAACAGGGCTAAATATAGCGTCCAGTACGATCATGTCGTTAGTTTTGTCGAGTGAACCTTCTTCGACCGTACGGTATCCTCGGCCTATTTCGACATTAAGATCCATAACGAACTTTGTTTTATCGTCATCGACTGTTGCTATGACGTGATCAGGATTTACGATTTCTACTTCGGAGTTTGCGGTAATATTTTTACCGGTTACTTTCCCTTTGCCGTTTTTTGTTATTCGTAGTCTTTGAATATCACCGCTAAAGACCTTAAATCTGAGACCTTTAAGGTTCAGCATTATGGTTACGACGTCTTCTTTTACGCCCTTAACGGTAGTAAACTCATGAGTTATTCCGTCAATTTTAAATCCGGTAACCGCTGCACCGCTAATGCTCGATAACAATACTCTTCTAAGCGAATTACCAAGCGTCATGCCGTACCCACTATGCAAAGGCTCGATAACAAACGTAGCGCTGTTGTCGCTGTGATCGTTAACTGCCGCTAGTCCTGGCGAGTGAATTATGTTTGGCATACTGTTCTTTCTCCTTACATTTATTTAACGTGAGTAATACTCAACTATTAACTGCTCGTTGATATCTGGTTCGGCATCGTCTCTGGTGGGTTGACCGGTTACTTTAATCGTCAATTTTTTACGGTCGGTCTTTATCCATTCGGGTATTGATGCTGGAGCCGGGCTGGTTTCGTCTAATGATGTAAAGTAGCTCGTTTTTTGACTATGGGGTCTGACAGTTAACTCATCTCCTGCTTTGAGCCTCAATGACGGTATATCGAATCTTCGTCCGTTTAATAAGAAATGTCCGTGGTTAACCAGTTGTCTGGCGGCTGGACGGGTTGCCGCTAGTCCGGATCTATAAACAACATTATCGGCTCTCTGTTCCAACAGTTTTAGTATAACCTCACCCGACTGACCTTTGGATCGAGATGCTTCTTTCATTAAATTAGAGAATTGTTTCTCTAGTAATCCGTACATTCTTTTAACTTTTTGTTTTTCTCGTAGCTGGACTAGATATTGGCTTGCTCCACGAGCCGGGCGACTACTTAAGCTCTTGCCTGGGCCAACCGTGCGCTTTACTAGAACTTTATGGGCCTTAGGATGAAGAGCATAACCTTCCCGGCGACTTTGTTTGACGATTGAATCCGTATTACGTGCCATAGACTAAACTCTCCTTGCCTTTCTTGGTCTGACGCCACCATGGGGCAATCCTGTGACATCGTTTAAGCTTTCAGCGTATATGTTTAGACCGGCTAGAGCGCGAACAGCAGCGTCCCTACCAAGCCCTGTACCTTTTATAAAGACAATTACCTTGTTGAGACCATAGGTTTGTTTAGCGACTTGTCCGGCCTTATCGGCGGCTACCTGCGCAGCGTAGGCGGTTCCTTTCTTTGATCCGCGAAAACCGCATGTTCCAGAGCTTGACCAGCTTAATACGGCACCTTTATCGTCGGTAAAAGTAACGATTGTATTATTGAAAGTGGCCAAAACGTGCATTTGTCCGGTTGTTACCGTTCTCTTTGTCCGTTTTTTCTTTGGAGTGACGCTTGTCGATGATTCCGTAGTCACGGCCTGCGTTGATAGCGTCGGGCTGTCTACCTCTTGAGAATTATCAGTTGTTGCTTTTGGCTCTGGCATCAAAATATATCCTTTAACGTTAATTAATTAACCCTTATGTTTTAGCGGCTACCTTCTTAGCTGTACCGCCAACAGTAATCTTTTTACCGCGTCTTGTTCTAGCGTTAGTCTTTGTGCGTTGTCCACGGCTGGGAAGGTTGGCTGTATGTCGACTACCTCGGTATGATTTGATATCTTTTAGTCTTTTAATGTTACCGGCGATAATTCTCTGTAGCTCACCTTCAACTGTGTATTTTTCTGTAATAATATCCTGGATTCTGGAAATTTCGGAATCGTTCAAATGCTTAACCCTCACGGTTGGATCAACACCGGCTTTAGACAATATGTCACGGCTGGCTTTGTCGCCGATACCATAAACATAGGTTAGAGCCACCCATACCTGTTTCTCGTTAGGAATCGTTACACCTGAAATTCGAGCCATATAGCCTTTTATCCTTGCCTTTGTTTATGCTTAGGTTTGAACTTATTAATAACGTATAGCCTACCTTTACGACGTACTATTTTGTCGTCGGGACTGATTTTTTTGACACTTGCTCGCACTTTCATGCGGATTACCTCATAGTTTAAGGGGATAACACCAGCGTTATAACCCAGTTTTATGATATTTAGGACCTGCGGTACGTGATTCTTCCCTTTGAAAGATCATAAGGGGTCAACTCAACCGTAACGCTGTCGCCCGGTACGATTCGTATGTAGTGTTTACGCATCTTACCCGCAACATGAGCTATAATCTTATGACCGTTTTCGAGTTCCACCCGAAACTGTGTGCCTGGTAAAGTTTCAGTCACTGTTCCGGTTAGTTCGATAACTTCTTTACTCTCGGCCATAATTATAACGTCAAGCCAGTATATCAAATATTACATCAATATGTAAAGGGTTTTTTGTTTTTATGTTCGGTATACAATATTTTGCTGGCTTATTTTATGTTACGACGACGCCTGGGACGATATTTAAGACGGCGCGCTCCAAGGGCTGCTTCTCCGCTGTTCTGCGGTTCATAGAAAAAGTCACTCTCGCTGTATTGATCGTAGGTTACCATTAGAGCTCTCGACTCGATAGCCCTCAGGGTCTCCAGAGATACCGATACCAAGATTAATATACTAGTACCGCCAATGCTAATGTTGGCGTTGATAAAAATCTGCCCGATTATGGGAAGAAGCGCCAATAGACCCAGGCTTATGGCTCCAAATAATGTTACTCGATTAACTATTTTGCTTAAGTATTTTTCTGTTTGAGTTCCTGATCTAACTCCTTCTAAAAATCCGCCTTGTTTTTGTAGGTTTTCTGCTATATCTTTGGCGTTAAACGTTACGCTCGTATAGAAAAAAGTAAATATAAAGACCAGTAGAAAATAGACTACAGGATAAAGATACGGTTGCCATCCACCAGCCGCAAAGCTGGCTTTTGTCGGTTGCTGAAACCAGGAAGTCAAAAACGTGCCGATGTGTTGAAGATAATGGCTTGAGGCTCCATTTAATAATTGCCCGACAAAGCTCGGCACACTCAAAAATGCCACTGCAAATATAATAGGTATAACGCCAGCAGTTATCAGTTTAATAGGAAGAACGGTAGTAACCCCGCCGTAGGTTCTGTTCCCTTGAACACGCTTAGCATAGTGTATTGTTAAACGCCTGGAAGCCTCGTTTAACTTAACAACTGCCCACGTAACCAGGATTACCACCAAAGCGATGATCACGGCATACCAAAATTGCCTCTCACTAAATGGTAATTTAATACCGGCGAGTTTCCAATGAGCCGCAGCAGGCGCTAAGGCTTTAAACACGCTGGAGATGGTAGATGGTAACCGGCTAACGATGCCGACTGTAATAATTAAAGAGATTCCGTTACCTATACCCTTTTCGGTTATAAGCTCTCCTAGCCACATTAGCAACATCGAGCCGCCAGACAAAGCGGCTATCATTACAACCCATCTCAATATGGATGTATTAGCGGTTATGTCACCGATTCCTCCGATCGATTGGGCAGACTGTCGTATAAGATATATTTCTCCGATTGATTGTACTATCGATAACGGAAACGTCAGTATGCGAGTATATTGGTTAATTCTTTTTTGACCGGATTCACCGTCCTTTTGCATGGCTTCGAGCTTGGGGATAGCCTTGGTCAGTAACTGCATAATTATCGAGGCATTGATGTAAGGTCCTAAGCCCGCCAACATGATCGAGAAGTTAGCTAAAGCACCTCCCGATATAACGTTCATAAAGTTTAAGAACTGTGAATTTTGACCGGCAGCCGAATTAAATAGATTAGTAAGAAGCTGTTTTAATGTTTCGGGGTTGCTTAAAGGTACCGGTATATGGGTCAGGATCCTGAAGGCCAAAAGCATACCGAGAACCGCCAGTATGCGTTTTCTCATATCTGCATTTTTGAGAGAATTCCAAATTGATTTCCAGCTCATGTTTACCCTTGTTTCACCTTTTACCAGGTCGTAGATTTACTACTTTACCTAATCACCTTAAAATTATACCCTATACACCCACTCTGATCTGGATTATTTCTTTAGCTTTGGTGGGTGTTGCAGTCGATCAACGGTCTTAAATGTACCGCCGGCTTTTTTGATTTGTTCGATCGACGATTTACTGGCCATAGGCAGTTCAATATTCAGTTTTTTTGTTAGATCACCGCGCCTGACAACTAATTTTATGAGGGTATACTCATTTTCAATGAAACCTTCATTTTTGAGCGAGGTAGCATTGACGGTGGAGCCTTTAAACAGATTTAGGTCGGATGTATAAACCAGCACAGGTTTTTGCCGTTTGGATTTAAAACCGGGCAGCTTTGGTAGGGCTTGCATTATAGGGTTCTGTCCACCGCTAAACCCAGGATTTCTTGATGCCCCGGTTCTGGATTTTTGGCCTTTAGTGCCACGTCCTGCTGTTTTACCTTGACCGGCGGCTATACCGCGACCCAGACGTTTTTTTATCTTAGGCGTTTGAGCCTTCAGCTCGTTGTACTTCATTTTTTTGATTCCTCTGTGACATTAGTATGGCTAGTCTGTGTTGGTGGCTTTTTCGATGATTTGTTTAATAACTTGCTGCCGGCTTCTTTTTTGTCAAAGCGTGTAGCGGATTGGCGTGTTATCCAAGAAGAGGCCGGTCGTATGCTGGTTAGCGCTTCGATGGTAGCGTAGGATGTATTTGTTTTATTAGAAGAGCCCAGTGACTTACTAAGCGCATTACTAACGCCGGCTACTTCTAGTATGACCCGTACGACACCCCCGGCTATTAAACCGGTTCCGGGACTTGCCGGTTTTAGTAGAATATACGAGCCTCCGACTTTTGCTTCGGCTTCATGCGGAATCGTGCCCTTGTATAAGGAAAGCGTGACAATTTGTTTTTTAGCAACCTCTGTCGCCTTAGTAACTGCAGCTGTGACGTCTGCTCCCTTAGAAAGTCCGATGCCAACTTTTCCTTTGTGATCGCCGACTACCACCAGCGCACGAAACCTGAATCGACGACCGCCCTTAACAACCCTGGCGACCCTGTCTATGTTAACGACTCTCTCGTCATATTGTTTCTGGTCCGCCTCTTTGACTCCAGGTCTACGATTCCGCTTACTTGTTGTATCTGTTGGGCTCGGCATTATCTTCTCCCTTGATTCATATTGTGATCCTTATATACTCCGTCATTAAAATTTTAGTCCTTTTGACCTTGCAGCTTCTGCAAGATCCTTAATTCTACCGTGATAAAGCTTTGCGCCGCGATCAAAAACTATGGTATCGATTTTAACCTTTAAGGCTTTTGTTGCTACTGCTTCACCAACGAATTTGGCCTTTTCAGTCATGTTAGCTGGGGCTGACTTTTGGCCGACGGTTGATGCATACACTAAAGTTGAGCTAATTTCATCGTTTATTATCTGTGCGGTAACATTTCTGTTGCTAAGATTCACACTCAATCTAGGTCTAGTCGCGGTACCGTAAATGTTAGATCTTGTTCTTGATTGGCGTAAAGCTTTTCTCTTTGCTGTACTCTTTAGTCTATTCATAATAGCTCCTACTTGTCCTTCCCTGACTTACCGCTTTTACGAATTATACGCTCGCCGACATACTTTATGCCTTTTCCTTTGTATGGCTCTGGTTTCTTGAGTTTTCTGATGTTAGCCGCTACCTGACCGACCAGTTGTTTATCTATTCCGCTTATAGTGATAATGTTTTGTGCAACCTGTGCTGTAATTCCGGCCGGTAGTTTAAAGATGACGTCGTGTGAGAATCCGAGATTAAATTTCAGAGTGTTGTTGTCGGTCAAGGCAACACGATAACCCACTCCGTTAAGCTCTAGTTGTCGAGAATATCCCTGGCTGACTCCCGTAACCATGTTATTTACAAGCGCGCGCATTAAGCCGTGTTTTGCCGGTAATTTATTTAAGTCATTGTCTCTGGATATATTGACAATTCCGTTATCGATCGCCACAGCAATCCCGGGTATTGTAAATTGGGTGAGACTTCCTTTTGGACCATTCACGCTGAGCATGGTATCTGTCACGTCTATCGTAACGCCCGACGGAAGTTTGATTGGCATTTTACCTACCCGACTCATAGCGAACCCCCGCTCCTTAGAATAGCTGGCATATGATTGTATTTTGATTCGTAATTATTCATAGTTAGTAAACCCTACAGATTAATTCTCCGCCAATTCCGGCTTTTTTCGCTTGATCGCCGCTCATTACACCCTGAGAGGTCGAGATAATAACAATTCCACGTCCGCTCTTAACGACCGGTATCTCAGAAGCGTTGCTGTATTGTCGTCGACCCGGTTTACTAATTCTGACAATCTCTGTAATCTTGGATTCGTTCGTAGACAAGCTAATGACGAGAGTTTTTCCAACGCTAGCATCGACAGTTTTTACACTTTGAATATACCTGGATGATTTCAGGATGTTAGCAATAGACTCCTTCATTTTTGAGTGAGGGACGTTCACTTCGCTCATGCCAACAGCAACGGCATTGCGTATACGGCTTAACATATCGGCTATTGGATCAGTGGATACTTGACTCATATATTCTCCTTATTCTCCTACCAGCTCGACTTAGTTACGCCTGGTATTTCGCCTTTTGAGGCATGTTCGCGAAAGGATATTCTGGAAAGCCCGAACTGTCTCATATAGCCTCTGGCGCGACCGGTCTCGATACAGCGATTTTTCTTACGGGTCGGACTTGAATTCCGAGGTAATTTGTACAAACCTTCAAGATCACCCAGTTCTTTCAGCTCACGACGCTTCGCACTATATTGGATGATCATCTTTGCGCGTTTTGCGTCTCTGTTAATTATAGATTTCTTAGCCATATTACTTACTCTCCTTCTTAAACGGCATTCCTAGCTTCTCAAGCAGTAGCTTAGAATCATTTGGACCGCGTCCGTTAATGACAAATATTGCTTGCATGCCATGTGACGGGGTGGTCTCTTCGTACTTTAACTCTGCAAATATAGATTGGTCGGATAATCCCAGACTGTAATTACCGCTCTTGTCAAAAGCGCTAGCATTAGTCCCATGAAAATCTCGTATACGGGGAAGGACAATATTGATTAATCGATCAGCAAATTCATACATTCGTTCACCGCGCAACGTCACTTTTAGCCCGATTTTGTTTCCCTCTCTGAGTTTAAAGCTTGCGATAGACTTTTTGGCTGTAGTTTGAATTGGTTTTTGCCCCGTTACTTTAGCTAGAGTATTTGTTGCTGTTTCCAATATTTTCTTGTCATCCTTAGCTCGACCTAAACCAACGTTGATAACTATCTTTTCAAGCTTAGGAACCATATGAATATTGGGCAGCCCTAACTCGTCCTTAAGCTGTTTTTTTATGCTGTCGTTATATAAGGACATTAGTTTTGGACGATATGAAGTAGCTACTTTAGTCATTGTTGGTCACCTCCTTGCCGCTTTTACTATACAGTCTGATTTTGTGACCATCGTCATTGACCTTGTAGTGAATACGTGACGCTTTTTTCGTGGTTGAATCGTACAGGGCGACTTTGCTGACCCAGATAGGTTTTATAATGTCAACAATACCGCCGGATGATGATCGATTTGCTTTAAGATGTCGCTTATATACATTAACGCCCTCTACGGTGACTTTGTTAAGTTTCGGGTGAACGGCGGTAATTTTTGCTACTTTGCCTTTATATTTACCGCTTATGACAATAACCTTGTCGCCTTTTCTTAGCTTGATTTTAATTGGTTGAGTCATGTTTTTCATACTTATAGTACCTCCGGAGCTAGGCTGATTATTCTAGCATGTCCTTGATCCCGTAGCTCTCTTGGAACTGGTCCGAATATTCTCGTAGCTTTCGGCTGTTTATCGTCGCCTATAATGACGGCTGCGTTATCATCAAAACGGATAGTCGATCCATCCGGTCTTTTAATAGAGTCTCGTGTGCGTACCACGACGGCCTTGACTACTGACTTCTTCTTAACTCCGCCACCGGGGTTTGCTTCTTTGACAGTTGCGACAATTATATCACCGACTCTGGCGTAACGGCGTCGAGTACCACCAAGAACCCGGATACAAAGTATTTCTTTCGCTCCGGAGTTATCGCACACTAGCAATCGTGTTTCCTGTTGGATCATGCCGTTTCCTCATTACTGGCTGCTTTAATGTCTTCGTCTTTGAGCACCGGTCTTTCGATGATCGTTTCGAGCTTATGGTGTTTTAGACGGCTGATAGGACGCGTTTCCGTAATAGTCACTCGATCTCCGACCTTAGCTTCATTCTTTTCGTCGTGAGCTAAGAATTTCTTACTGCTTAGGTACTTCTTTCTATAGAGAGGATGCATCTTGTGTGTTTGAACTGTCACGACGATAGTTTTATCGCCTTTGTTCGACGTAACATTGCCAGTCAGTATTTTAGACATTATATTTTCTCCTTTTGTAACTGTTCGCCCAGTATTGTCAGTACGCGAGCCAGATCCCGTCTTTTATTCTTTGCCATACGGACATTGCTTATCTCTCCTTGATGAATACGGCGTCGAAGTTCGGCAATTTCATCACGAAGCTTGACGCTTTCACTTGTAAGCTCCTCGGTGCTTAATTTTCGGATATCTACGATTTTCATCAGACTTCCTCCCGTTTTATGAACCTGGTTTTAACGGGTAGTTTGTTGCCTGCTAGACGCATTGCCTCTCGGGCAATCTCTTCGGTAACTCCTTGCATCTCGAACAATACGGTTCCGGGACGGACTTTAGCCACAAAAAATTCCGGGCTACCTTTGCCGCTACCCATCTTAACATCCAGTGGTTTTCTCGTAACGGGCGTATGAGGAAATATTCGAATCCAAATCTTTCCCCCTCGTTTGATATATCGCGTCATTGCTTGACGAGCGGCTTCAATCTGCCTTGCGGTGATACGCTCGTTGCTCTGTGATTGAAGTGCATATTCCCCGTAAGCTACGTAGTTACCGCTCGTTGCTACTCCGCGGATACGACCTTTTCTGACCTTACGGTATTTGGTTCGACTTGGCATTAACATAACAATATCCTTTAGCTTAAGAAGCTTCTCCTTTATATATCCATACTTTGACGCCTATTATCCCGGCAGCTGTTTTGGCGGGAACGTAGGCGTAGTCTATATCAGCACGAAGCGTGTGTAACGGTATTGAACCGGCTACTTCCTTTTCGCGCCTACTCATCTCTGCCCCGTTAAGGCGTCCCGATACCTGTATTCTAATACCTTTTGCACCGGCTCTCATAGAAGATGCAGAGGCGGACTTAATAGCTCGTCTGAAGTTCATGCGTCTCTCCAGCTGATGCGCTATGTTCTCGGCTACTAATTTGGCGTGCAAATCCGGTTTTTTAATTTCGTCAATATTAACACGTACTGGAATACTATAAATTTTCTCGATAGCTACTTTTAGCTCTTGAGCACCGCTGCCGCCACGTCCTATGACTACCCCCGCTTTGGCTGTCATGATACTGACTGTCACCAGGTTTGGAGATCGTTCAATGTCAACCTTATTAATAGCCGCTCTTGATCCAAGCGTGTCGGATATAAGCTGTCTGACTACCAAATCGTCTTTCAGGTATTTGGCATAATCGCGACGGTTCACAAACCACTTACTGCGCCAGTCTTTATTAAGCTGAAGTCGCATAGAAATTGGATTTACCTTTTGACCCATTACTTATCTCCTTCGCTTTTCTTAGCGTCCGATGTCTTGTTGACGGGCGGTTTTACTTTAGTCTCACGCTTCTGGCCATCAACCACGACGCGTATATGTGAACTTCTATGCATGTAACGATGTGCCCGGCCTCTAGAAACAGGACGAAAACGCTTTGATCTTGGTCCGGGGGTCACGCTAATTTCGGTAATATTTAAGGTTCCGGGTTTATAGCCGTGGTTACGATCGGCATTTGCGGAAGCACTAAGAATAGTCTTTTTAACAGCAATAGCGGATCGTCTCGGTGTGTGGTTGAGAATGACGAGCGCATCAGCCACGCTGCGTCCACGCACCAAAGCAGCCACAACAGATACCTTGCGAGGGCTGATAGCGACACCTTTAGATATTGCAAGCGCTGGCATATTCTACTCCTTACCTGCTTTGGCTAATTTACCGCCGTGCGATCTAAATTTACGTGTCGGTGAAAACTCACCCAATTTATGACCGACCATGTTCTCTGTAATAAAGACAGGTACATGTACTTTTCCGTTATGTACGGCAATAGTCCTACCCACAAACTCAGGGGCAATAGTTGAAGCTCTTGCCCAGGTAGTAATGATCGTTCGATCCGAGGGAGCAAGAGCTGCAACCTTTTTAGCCAGTTTAAAATCTATGAATGGTCCTTTTTTCAATGATCTACTCATATTCTACCTACTTTCTCTTCCCAGCGCTGGCGCTTCTTACAATAAATCGGTCCGTACTTTTTCGTCGTCTGGTTTTATATCCCAGTGTTTTCTGGCCCCATGGAGTCTTCGGTGCATGTCCAAATCCACCTTTGCCTCCACCCCCAACACCATGACGACCGCCGTCACCGCCACCGTGTGGGTGATCAACGGCGTTCATTACTACGCCTCGAACCGTTGGTCTAATTCCCTTGTGTCGGTTTCTTCCGGCTTTACCGATTTTTATGTTTTGGTGCTGTTCGTTTCCGACAGATCCGATAGATGCTCGACAGTTTAGATGCACTAGACGAATTTCACCGCTAGGTAATCGAACTTGCGCGTAGTTGTTTTCTTTGGCAATTAGCTGCGCACCGCTTCCGGCACTTCTGACTATTTGTGCGCCTTTACCCGATTGTATTTCAATGGCATGTATCGTACTGCCCAGGGGAATGTTTTTAATAGGAAGTCTATTACCATCTTCAATGGGTGTTTCGTCGTTAGAGCTGACTATCGTTTGACCAACCTTCATGCCGTTAACCGCCAGTATGTAGTGTCTTTTGTTATGGTCATCCCTGATACGGGCAATCCTGGCCGATCGGTTTGGATCATATTCGATCTGTTCTACGACCGCTTTACCTTCAATTTTAAGATCAAAGTTAACGAGTCGATAGAATTTCATCGCTCCACCGCCTTGGTGCCTGGTTGTTATGCGTCCCTGGTTGTTCCTTCCGTTGCCTCGTCTTTTTGGCACTATCAAAGAACGAAGGGGTCGATTTGTAGTAATACTACTGAAGTCTTGTGACGTCATACCCCTTGTTCCGGGAGTATTGGGTTTGAGTTTTTTAACAGCCATCACTTGACCTCCGCTTTCTTACGTCTTCGCAGTTTGTGTCCTGATTTAGCGGCAGCCTTTTCATCTTGTTCTTTCATAGCCTTGACGATTTTTTCGCCGGATTCCTTTTTCTTGTTTTCTTCGTTCTCAATCTCTTCAAAGAATGCCAAGTGGCTTCCTTCTTGCAATGTTACATAAGCTTTCTTGATAGTAGATTGTCTGCCCCTTAGTACTCGTTTACCTTTTTGGGCGACGGTCCGTTTACTCTTACCTTTAATAACAGCTATTCTGACAGATTTAACATCGACATCGAATTGTTTTTTGATTTGCTCCGCTACAATTTGTTTGTTGGCGGATGCGGGAACATCGAAAACAAATACATGAGCTGTCTTACTTAGGTCATGAACCTTCTCGCTTAATCTTGGATATATCGGAAGTGTGTTAGTCATCTTTAAGCTTCCTTAACCTTTTTATCTTTTAGTAACCATTTATCCAATATGTCCAGCGAGTTCTTGGTGACAACGATCGAATCGGCATCAATAACATCGCAAACATTTAAATAATCGGCTCTGGTAACCTTTGTATTGGCAAGGTTTTTCGTAGCGCGTCTGACAAGTTCGTCGTGTTCGCTAACAATCATAAGACAAAAACCGGTTATTTTAAGATTTTTAAGCAATTTATCTGTAGTTGCAACCCTGCCGTCACCACCCTTGAAAGTTTCTATGACCATCACTTTTTTGTCAGTTGCGGCCATTGAAAGAGCGTGAATTAGCGCCCGTCGTTTTAGGCCGGGAGTAATATTGTGACTATAATTTTCATTGCCCGTCGGACCGAAAGCTATACCACCACTCCTCCAAATAGGATTACGAGATGAACCGAATCTTGCTTGACCGGTTCCTTTTTGGCTCCAGGGCTTTTTACCGCCACCGCTAACCATTCCGCGAGTTTTAGTTTTTGCGATATTAGTTCTCTTGTTAGTCTGGTGTGCAACGTAAGCATGTTTAATAAGGTCGTGGTTGGACGTTAGTATTCCGAAAATATCCTTATTAAGAGTAATCTGTGTTTTACTCTTATTGCCGGATTCGGTGTAAACGTCGGCTTTCATCTACTTTACTCCCTTAATAAGGACAAGTCCTTTTCTGGGACCGGGCACGGCTCCGGTAATTCCTATAATTCCATTGTCAGCGTCAATAAGAGCGATCTTCTGTCCTTTAACCGTAACGTTGACATTTCCCATACGTCCGGCCATTTTCTTGCCCTTACGGATATGCTGTGGATACATGGAGCCGATTGATCCTACTTTGCGTGTGTCGCCTTTGCCTCCGTGTGTTTTGCGCTGGCGATGAAAATTATGTCTTTTGATTGTTCCTGCCCAGCCCTTACCCTTAGTTTTAGCACTGACGCTAACCGTATCTCCTACTTCAAAAATATCCGCCTTGACGGATGATCCAACGGTCATTCCCTCGTCTATATGATCGACTCTTACTTCTCGTAAGATCTTAGACTCGGCTTTAGAAGCTTTGAGGTGACCCGCCAACGGTTTTGATAAGCGGCCCTTACCCCAACCGAATTGCAGTGCGTTATAACCATCTTTCTCTAGAGTCTTGACTTGTGTAAGTGTACCTGGTTCGGCCTTTAAGATAGTAACAGCTTGCATAACACCGCTGTCCGCTATAACGGCACTGGTCATTCCGACTTTTCGAGCAATTAATGATTTCATATTTTCTTCTTTAGTTATTTAACTGTGACGTATTAAATATCTGATGACATAAAAACTCTTGGCAAAAGGTGGTATCTGCATCAAATTAAGCCGCAGACCTGCCGATATGCCAAGACAGTATCTTGAAAAAAGTACTCGTTACAGATTATCACGTTTCCATAACTTCTGTCAATGCGTTGCAAATAATACACGCACGGATCATGCCTAGCTTTACTGCTATAACAGCGTCGATTTACATTTTAATTTCAACGTCGCAACCGGCCGGTAGGCTAAGATTCATCAGGCTGTCGATTGTTTTTGGAGTAGGATCAAAAACATCTATCAGACGTTTGTGTACTCTCATTTCAAATTGTTCACGACCTTTTTTGAAAACGTGCGGGCTTTTTATGACAGTATAACTGCTCTTTTCTGTCGGCAAAGGTATAGGGCCGGCCAAAGTAGCGCCCGTTCTGAGTGCCGTATCTATTATTTGTTTGCAGGCTTGATCAATTACCTTATGATCGTATGCTTTTAAACGAATTCTTACGCGTTGTTTTGAATCAGTTAATTGTTTTTTAGGTACTGCTACTGCCATGATTGTATTCGTGTGGTGCTTATTTTCCGTTACTATTATCTAAATTTCGTGGTTATTTGTCTATCTTGGTTACTACGCCGGCTCCAACCGTTCTTCCGCCTTCGCGGATTGCAAATCGAAGTCCTTGCTCCATAGCAATTGCCGCTAGTAATTTGACTTTGAAGGTAATAGTATCGCCAGGCATTACCATTTCTTTATCTGCCGGTAGTTCTACTTCACCTGTTACATCTGTAGTTCTAAAGTAAAACTGTGGTTTGTACCCCTTAAAGAAGGGAGTATGTCGTCCGCCTTCTTCTTTTGTTAAGATGTATACTTCTGAATCGAACTCTGTATGAGGAGTAATTGTACCGGGTTTAGCTAGAACCTGTCCTCGTTCTATGTCTTCCCTCTCTATACCCCGTAGTAATACGCCTACGTTATCTCCGGCTTGTCCCTGATCAAGATTCTTTTTAAACATTTCGACACCGGTTACGACACTCTTAGTTGTAGGTCGTATACCGACTATCTCTACTTCTTCGTTGACTTTAACAATACCTTGCTCGATACGTCCGGTTGCGACTGTCCCACGGCCTTTTATGGAAAATACATCCTCGATAGGCATTAAAAATGGTTTATCGAGTTCGCGTTTTGGTTCCGGCACATAGTCGTCCATTGCTTTAACGAGGTCCATAATAGCATTTTCGTTGTCAGCGTCACCTTCCAGGGCTTTAGTCGCAGATCCCCTGATGATAGGACAATTCTTATCAAAGCCATTTTTTTCCAGTAGTTCACGGACTTCTTCTTCTACCAGGTCAACTAACTCCGGATCAGCCAGATCCATTTTATTCAAAAATACCAATATAGACGGTACCCCTACTTGCTTAGCAAGCAGCACATGCTCTCTAGTTTGCGGCATAGGACCGTCGGCAGCTGAAACAACCAATATAGCTCCGTCGACCTGAGCTGCGCCCGTGATCATGTTTTTTACATAGTCGGCGTGACCAGGCATGTCAACATGAGCATAGTGTCTTTTTTCGCTCTCATATTCCTGATGAGATGTGGCGATGGTTATACCGCGGGCTTTTTCTTCAGGTGCCTTGTCAATTTGATCGTATGCTACCGGTTTATTGATAGAACCGGGGAGTTTTTTGGCCAATACTGATGTTATGGCTGCCGTTAAAGTAGTTTTACCGTGGTCTACATGACCCATTGTGCCGACATTAACATGCGGTTTACTACGATCAAAATTATCTGCCATTTCAATTGTCTCCTATAAGTTATCTTTAAATTTTTTGAGCAAACTCATAAAGCTTGCTTAAATGTACCGTCAAAGTATATAAAATTCTAAGGAGATTGTAAAGAGTCTCTTATTTTTTACCGTTCTTAGCGATTATTGCCTCGGTAACGTTATTTGGAACATCGGCATAATGATCAAGCTCCATCGAACTGCTGGCTCTTCCTTGTGTCATTGATCTGAGATTGGTGGTGTATCCAAATAGCTCCCCTAGGGGTACATAAGCTGTTATCTCTTTAATGCCGGCAGTAAGATCTTCCATAGACTCAATTCTGCCACGCTTTGAGTTTAAATCACCTATAACGTCGCCCATGAAATTTTCAGGTGTCACGACGACCACCTTCATAATTGGCTCTAGTAGAACCGGTCCCGCTTTTTTGAACCCGGCTTGAAAGGCCATAGAACCAGCGATCGTAAACGCCAGTTCACTCGAATCAACTTCGTGATAACTGCCGTCATAGAGCTCAACCCTAATATCGACAACAGGGTAGCCGGCAATAACTCCGTTGCTCATAGCTTCCTCTATGCCTTTTCTGACTGCCGGTATATATTCGCCCGGAACAACTCCGCCTTTAATAGCGTTAATAAACTCAAAACCTTTACCGGCCGTATTTTGACTTAAGCGTAACCAGACATCACCGTATTGA
The DNA here is from genome assembly GCA_027371825.1 of Candidatus Saccharimonadota bacterium. Classification (GTDB taxonomy): domain Bacteria; phylum Patescibacteriota; class Saccharimonadia; order Saccharimonadales; family UBA4665; genus JAJZNU01. Next base: position 42,015 of record DAHXLE010000025.1, on the reverse strand, counting down.
CCTCTTCCGCCGGATTGACGGATAAACTTACCTTGGGCTTCGATGTTGTCTTTACGGATTGTTTCACGGTAGGCAACTTGAGGTTGGCCAACATTAGCTTCAACGCTAAACTCTCGTTTCATCCGATCGACAAATATCTCCAGGTGAAGTTCGCCCATACCTCTGATAATAGTTTGGCCGGTTTCATCGTCGACGTTAATCCTGAAAGTCGGATCTTCTTCGGAAAGTCGCTGCAAAGCAATGCCCATCTTTTCCTGATCGGCCTTAGTCTTGGGTTCAATGGCAATCGAAACGGGTGGTTCCGGAAATATAATATTCTCAAGTACAATAGGATTATTAGGATCACAGAGTGTGTGACCGGTAGTAGTACCCTTCAGCCCGACTATCGCGGCAATATCTCCAGCATCAACCTCGCTGACATCTTCGCGTTTGTCGGCCTGCATTCTTACTATGCGTCCCACTCGCTCCTTTTCTCCGGTTGAACTATTCAAAATATAGGAGCCGGCCTGAATTTTACCCGAATAGACTCTAAAGTAGGCTAGTTTACCTACAAATGGATCGGTAGTAATCTTAAAAGCTAGTCCAGCGAATGGCTCTGAAACAGATGGCTTTCTCTCGATTTCATCACCCGTTTTCGGGTGAGTTCCCCATGTATTGCCCCTGTCTTCCGGACTCGGCAATAACTCCGTTACCATATCAAGTACTTTTTCAACGATTACACCGCGACCATCACCGCCGGTAACAGGGAAAAACTTGCCGGTCAGCGTAGCGTTTCGTATAGCCAAACGAATCTCTGCTTCGCTCATACCCTCTTCACCGACCTCAAGATATTTTTCAAGCAGTTTTTCGTCTTCAGCTACGGCATTTTCTATCAACAAAGAACGGTAGCGATCTACATCCTGCTTCATGTCTGCCGGAATCTGGCTCTCGATTAATTCATGATCTGTAAAGTCCTTATAGGTGTAGGCCTTCATACTAACCAAGTCAACAACTCCCGAGATACTTTGCTCAAAGCCGATCGGTAGATGAATGGGGAATGCCCGTCGGGTCAGACGATTGTGGATACTCTCTAAAGATTTATAAAAATCTCCGCCGGTCTGATTGATCTTATTGATAAAACAGAGTCGTGGGACACCGTACTTGTCAGCTTGTCGCCAGACTGTCTCAGATTGACTTTCTACTCCCATTTTGCCATCAAAAACAACACAGGCACCGTCCAATACTCTTAGCGATCTTTCTACTTCTGCCGTAAAATCGATGTGTCCGGGAGTATCGATAATATTTATCTGATAACCTTTCCAAAAACACGTCACAGCGGCCGATACGATGGTGATTCCCCGCTCACGTTCCTGAGCCATCCAGTCGGTGGTTGTTTCACCTTCGTGAACTGCCCCGATCTTATGTTTAAGTCCGGTACGGTAAAGTATTCCCTCGGTAGTGGTTGTCTTTCCGGCGTCAATGTGAGCAATTATGCCGATATTCCTGAGTTTACCAATTGCGTATTTGTTCTCCGCCATATACTAGCCTCTGGCAAAATGAGCAAAAGCCCGGTTGGCTTCAGCCATCTTATGAACATCTTCTCGTTTCTTGACCGCAGCTCCTTGTCCGTTGTAGGCGTCCACCAGTTCAAGAGCAATTCTGTCGACCATACTGATACCTTTTCTAGCGCGCGCAGCTTGAACAAGCCACATCGTTGTTAGGTGTGTTTGTCTCTGACCCTTAACTTCAAAGGGGATTTGGTAATTAGCCCCGCCTACTCTTCTGGATCTGGTTTCCATATGCGGTTGAATGTTAGCGAGAGCTTTTTCCATAACTTCTATCGGATTCTGAACCTTTAGTTTATCAGCAGCTTTCTGCATGCCATCATAGACTAATCGTTCAGCTAGCTGTTTCTTGCCGTCTAGCATTACCCGGTTAATGATCCTCTGAATCTGAACGGAGTTGTAGAGCCTATCCGGAGGAATATTTCGTACTAAGGATTTTGTTACTTTTCGCGGCATAACTGTTTACTTACCGTCTTTCTTGGCGCCATACTTGCTACGACCCTGTTTGCGGTTAGATACACCCTGTAAGTCTAATGATCCACGAACAATGTGATAGCGTACTCCGGGAAGATCTTTAACGCGTCCTCCTCTTACCAGGACGACAGCATGTTCCTGCAGATTATGTCCCTCTCCGCCTATATATGCCCAGACCTCTTGACCGTTAGTCAGCCGTACACGAGCAACTTTTCTCAAAGCAGAGTTTGGCTTTTTTGGGGTTTTAGTAGTAACCTTCACGCACACTCCACGCTTAAAAGGTGAAGGTTTTTCATAGTTCACTGTTTTTAGGTTATTGGCAATACGAAGCAGGGCCGGTGATTTTGAGTTACCGGTAGCCTTAGATCTAGGCTTGCGTATTAGTTGGTTAATGGTTGGCATCTTAAATTATCCAATTACCTTAATTTGATCATCTGACCCCAACACCAAGTTTTTATAACCGGCGTTTTCATTGATCTTTGTACTTAAATCAGTTGACATATTACTACGTTTTAAACCTCTTGTCCAACATTAATAGGCGTTAATCGTTCAATATCTACGTCTTTTGGTGTGTCATTGCCGACATAACCGGTACCGACAGGAATCTTTCGACCCAGAATCACGTTTTCTTTAAGGCCAAATAATTTATCTACCTTACCTGTGGTTGCAGCTGCGATTAGTACTCGAGTCGTATCCTGGAAAGAAGCGGCACTTAAGAATGAGTCTGTCGAAAGACTGGCTTTAGTTATTCCGAGTAGCAGTTGATTGTACTCAGTCGGCTTCATGCCTTTAGCGACGAGTCGTTGGTTAGCTTCTACTGTTGACAGCTTACTGACGATATCGCCTGTTACGAATTCACTATCACCGGAGTCTTCTATCTGTACCCTGCTAAACAGCTGTCTCACGATAATTTCAAGATGTTTGTCGGCAATATTTTGACCTTGTCCGGCAAACATTCTTAAGACTTCGATCATTATGTATCGTTGTGTGGCCTCTACTCCCTTTAATGCGGTCAGATCGTGCAGGTTAATGGACCCGTTGGTTAAGCGGTCACCGGCATTAACTTTGTCGCCGTCGGCTACCGTTAGGTGTTTAAAGCCCGGTATCTCATAACGGACAATTCCTTGTACTGCCGGCGTAATTACGGCCTGCGTATCGGTAAACTCTATTGATCCTGCTATTGGTGAGATCAGCGGGCTTTTACCTTTGGCTTTTGAGGCAATAACATCACCTATGGCTACCGAATTCTTGTCGTCATCCAGCTTGGGAGTACGACCGTCCAGTGCAAGTTTGATTTTCTTTTGTTTGTCGGGAATGATTTGGATTATGTAACTCTCGCCCTCTTCCCACGTATTCACAGTCCCTGATATGTCGGCGAGATAGGCTTGACCTTTCGGAGTTCTGGCTTCAAATAACTCTTCGACACGATTTAATCCTTCGGTGGTATCGTCGGCCACGACCGCCCCTGATCTATGTTTAGAGTTAAGAGATAGCTGGGTACCCGGTTCGCCGATACTCTGGGCGGCAATTACTCCCACCGGGTGATGAGCCGCAACAAGTTCGCCCGTTGCCGGGTCAATCCCGTAGGATTTTTGCGGTATGCCCTTAACAGAGTTAACACTTAAAACGCTCATTATCTTAACACCGTCAAGCTGAGGATTATCTTGTATTTTTTGAGCTATCTCGGCCGTTATGAGTTCACCGGCGGCAACATAATTTTTAACAGATTCTGCGGCAAAACGTCCTATCAGGCGACTGCCATATTCAACACCGATTTCCTCGGCATCGGCTCTGTACATAGCAAACCCTGGATCCGGTGCTTCCTCGGAGATAGTAAAGACATCTTGAGCGACATCAACCAAACGCCTGGTTAAATACCCGGCATCGGCTGTTTTAAGAGCAATATCGATGACAGCCTTTCTTGCTCCTCTGGTAGCTGTGAAATATTCAAGCTGGCTAAGCCCTGCTGTATAGCTGGATTTAACCGGCAGTTCGATAGGTTGACCGGAAGTGTCAGAAAATACTCCCAGCATGCCAACACACATCTTCATTTGCGATATATTACCTCGAGCTCCTGATGTCATAGCGATGGCGGTTGAAGAATTCTGGCCGGACATTTGGTCTTTCAGTAATTCCTGAACCCGAGCCTCAACCTTTGTCCAGTTATCTACGGTTAGCCTGTATCGTTCGTCTTCGGTGATAAAACCTTGTTCGAATTGCTCGCTTATGGCATCGGTGCGAACCTCGCCGTCTTCGATTGCTTCTTTTGCACCAACAACTATGCCAAAGTCCCCCATTCCCATAGACAAACCGGAGCGAGTTGCGTAGTAAAACCCTAGGTCTTTGAGCCCATCGGCTATCTCTGCCGTCTTCAACTGTCCGTATTTTACATAGACATTTGACATAACCTCCTGCAGGCGTTTCTTGGTCATGGTGTCATCTTGATATTCAAAATCTTCTGGCAAAATTTCATTAAACAGTAATCGTCCCAAGGTTGTTGTTCTAATCTCGCCTCTGAAATTGATCTTTACATAACTCTGTAACGTAATTGAATTATTGTCGTATGCCATTAACGCTTCTTCCAGATCAACAAAAATACGGGGTACTGTGCTCTGTTTTGGTGGTATGTAGGTCAAATAATAGGAACCGAGGACAATATCCTGTTCAATATGCAATATAGGTGAGCCGTCGGCTGGCTTAAGTAGATTTCGGTTGGCAGCCATTATGTCTCTAGCTTCATTTTGAGCATCTTCTGAAAGCGGTAGATGAACAGCCATCTGGTCACCATCAAAGTCCGCGTTGAATCCTTTACATACCAATGGATGCAATTGTATGGCTCGTCCCTCTATCAGCACCGGCTGGAAGGCTTGAATACTGAGACGGTGAAGGCTGGGCGCGCGATTCAGCAAAACGTATTTTCCGCGTATAACTTCATCTAAAGCGTCCCACACTTCTGTTTCGCTAGTTTCGATCATGCGAGTTGCACTTCTGATGTTGTGTGCTTGTTCGCGAGCGATTAGCTCTCCGATGACAAACGGCTTGAATAACTCAAGAGCCATCATTTTTGGTAACCCGCATTGATTGATCTTAAGTTCAGGACCGGCTACAATCACTGATCGTCCGGAATAATCTACTCGCTTACCCAGTAGGTTCTGGCGGAATCTTCCTTGCTTACCCTTTAACATGTCGCTTAATGATTTGAGTTTGCGACGTTGACCGGTTGACGCAACAGCACGTCCTCCTCGAGCATTGTTGTTGTCGATCAGGGCATCAACTGCCTCTTGTAACATTCTCTGTTCATTACGTCTAATGACTTCCGGTGCGTTTAAATCGATAAGTTTTTTCAGTCTATTATTACGATTAATCACGCGTCGATAGAGATCATTAAGGTCGGAAGTTGCGAAACGTCCGCCGGTTAATTGAACCATTGGCCTGAGATCGGGCGGAATAACGGGCAGTACGCTTAGGCACATAGAACTTGGTTTTATGCCTGCACGCTCAATACCTTCTAGTAGTCTAAGCCGTTTCATTATCTTCTTCCGACGTTGACCTTTCGACTCCTCAGCTTCTATGTTTAGATCCGCTATTAGTTTAGGCAAGTTGATCTCTTCCAGCAGCTCCTTGATGACCGCACCGCCCATGCCAACCTTAATTAGTTCCCGCAATTCATCAGGCAGAGCCCGATAGTCGTTCTCGCTGATAAGATGCAGTTTTTCTAAACCGCTCAGTTGTTCTTTGTAGTGCTCAAACTCCGACGTTAATTCTTCGAGCTCTTTTGTCTGTGCTTCGGCTAAAGCCTTGATGTTGGATCCTTCTTGCTTTGCTTCATCTTCGTAGCGGTACTTAATAGCAACCAATGCAGCGTCGTATTCGGCTTGCTTATCCGACATGATCTGATCGCGTTTGGTCTGATCGACGCTCTTTATGACATAGCTGGCAAAATACGCCACTCGCTCGAGATTCTTAACGGTCATTCCCAGTAATAGTCCTACTGCAGACGGAGTCCCTCTCAAAAACCAAATGTGAGCGACCGGTACGGCCAGATTGATATGACCCATTCGTTCTCGTCTTACTATGCTTCTAGTAACAACCTCGCCTTTTTTGTCTAGGGCTGCTTCGCGGCTGCGGACACCCTTATATTTCGTGTCGTGAGGATTAATGTCTTTTACCGGTCCAAAAATTCTTTCGCAGAAAAGTCCATCGCGTTCCGGCTTCTGTGTGCGATAGTTAATCGTCTCCGGTTTTAGGACTTCACCATAACTCCATTCTTTGATGTCTTCAGGACTTGCGACGGCAAGCCTGACAGCGTCAAAGACGGCAATATCTGTTTGGTTTGAATAGCTGCGCATATTAGCTTACCTCCTCGTGTATCGTCCCTACATTGGCATTTTGATCATCATCATCCGTTACGCTAACGGTAATTGAATCATCGGAATTATCGTCACCTAGCAAACCGTTATCCGATATGCTGAAATTTGCGAACTCGTCGACACTGTCTTCTTCGGTAACATCAATATCTGAAGCGATCGGGGCAGGGACATCGATTATCGGTTGAGCCGACGCTTCACTCTTTATGTTTTCGGCTAAAATGTTTTCGGCATCAACGATCTTGTTCGAAGTGATCATGTCAACCTTAAGACCAAGTCCCTGGAGCTCTTTTACTAAAACATTAAAGCTTTCGGGTACTTTTGGTCCGACAATCTCGGTCTTTTTAATTATAGCTTCGTAAGCCTTAGAGCGACCGTAGACATCATCTGATTTGAGCGTCAACATTTCCTGTAGGGTACTGGCGGCTCCGTAGGCTTCTAGTGCCCAAACTTCCATTTCACCAAAACGCTGTCCGCCATTTTGAGCTTTACCGCCCAGTGGCTGCTGAGTAACCATGGTGTATGGTCCGGTCGAGCGGGCGTGAATCTTGTCGGCTATCATGTGGTTAAGCTTAATTATGTACATCGAGCCGACCGTTGTGCGTTCGATAAAGGCCTCGCCGGTGCGACCATCATACAATTGTTGTTTGCCGTCTTCGGGTAGTCCGGCTTTTTTCAGAAGCTCCTGGATGGTATCGATTCCCACGCCATTAAAGGCCGGACTGACAACCTTTAGACCCAAAGTTCTGGCCGCCATTCCTAAGTGAGTCTCAAATAACTGACCGACGTTCATACGGGAAGGGACGCCCAACGGGTTGAGAATTACATCAACCGGTGTGCCGTCTTCCGTGAAGGGCATATCTTCTATGGGCAGAATTCTGGCTATAACACCTTTGTTTCCGTGTCGGCCTCCGAGTTTATCTCCCACTGCAATTTTGCGAGTTTGAGCTACAAAAACCTGTATTTGCATCAAAACACCTGATTTAAGCTCGTGACCATTCTCTTTGCTGAAGATCTTCACGCCAACAACTTTACCGTGCTTACCATTACTCATGCGTTGTGATGTGTCGCGTACTTCTTTCGCTTTTTCACCAAATATGGCCCGTAATAATCTCTCTTCGCTCGATAGCTCTTGTTCACCCTTCGGGGTAATTTTACCGACTAGAATATCACCGGGATGAACTTCGGCGCCGATTCTAACGATACCGTCCTCGTCTAGGTGTCTTAAGGCTTCCTCTGACACATTGGGAATATCTCTGGTTACAATTTCAGGACCTAGCTTTGTTTCGCGAACTTCAATCATGAAATCTACGATATTAATAGACGTCAGCGAATCATCCTGTACCAGCCTTCGGGAGATAATAATGGCATCTTCAAAGTTATATCCAGCCCACGGCATAAACGCCACCAGCAGGTCTTTACCAAGTGCCAGTTCGCCATTTTCGATACTCATTCCTTCGATCAACGGTTGGCCGGCTTTTACTTTGTCGCCGGAAGAAACTACTACCTTTTGATTAATGCTCGTACCTTCGTTGCTGCGGATAAAGTGCTCCGGTGAATAACTGACCGTCTCGTCCTTATATTTCACTATAACTTCGTCGGCTGTCGTTTTTATTACTTCTCCGGCTGCCTTAGCTACGATTAATTGACCGGTATTGCGGGCGACTGCTGATTCTAGCCCCGTGCCAACAATTGGCGAGGAAGGCTGGACAAGCGGCACTGCTTGTCTTTGTTGGTTCGAACCCATAAGGCTTCGATACACATAGTCTTTTTCGATAAACGGTATCAAACCAGCCGATGACCCTATAATCTGGTTTCTGGCCGCATCCATATAGGTAACCTCATTGGCGTCGACCTGTCCCGACTGCAGATAACGTCGTGCGCTTACTCTTTCATTCTTGAAGTATCCTTCATCATCCAGTTCTTCAGCAGCGCTGGCAATAATGGCAGACTCTTCGGCTGAAGCATCAAGATAGACAATGTCGTTTGTGACCCTGGCTTTAACCGGCCACGTCGTTTGAGATTTAATCTTGGCCAGTTTTTCGGCATCGGACTTTGAGATAGTCTTTCCGGCCTTCACGATAATCTTACCGCTCTCATCCTCGAGATCTACCGAGGCTATGTGTCCCGCAAGATCCGATGCTTTTTGAGCACTAACTACCTTACGATAAGGTGTCTCTATAAATCCGTATTCGTTTACGCGGGCATAGTTAGCCAAATTTAGAACAAGACCTACGTTTGCTCCTTCCGGTGTCTCTACTACGCAGATACGACCGTAATGTGTTGCGTGAGCATCACGAACCTCAAAACCGGCTCTTTCTCGACTAAGCCCTCCTGGCCCCATCGAACTTAAACGTCGCTTGTGAGCCAGTTCTGACAGTGGGTTAATTTGATCCATGAATTGACTTAGCTGAGAACTTGCAAAAAACTCTCTTACAGCAGCCACGACCGGTCTAGCGTTAATAAGTTGTGCGGGTGTGACCGTCTCTATATCGCTCATGCTCATTCTGTCTTTTGTGTTTCTCTCCATACGAAGTAGACCGATTCTAAATTGACGCTGTACGAGCTCACCAACAAGTTTTACTCGCCTGTTGGCCAAACTGTCTATATCATCGCCGGGTTCTTGTGTTACGTTCAGTCTGATAATTTCCGCTATTATTGCCTTTAGATCCTCGATGCGCATAACGCGATTCTCAATGGTATTCGGGACATCCATATCGAGCCGTTTATTTAACTTGTATCTACCGACACGGCTAAAATCGAAACGCTTAAAGTTATAGAACATATTCTCGATGAGACTGCGAGCATTATCTACGGTCGCCAGATCCCCGGGCCTTAGCCGTCTATACACCTCTATCAAGGCTTCGTTCTGTCCACGAGTCGAATCTTTTTCGAAGGTAGCTTCTATATAACTAAGTTTACCCTGATCGACATGCTTAAAGGCATCACGCATTTGTGAGTCATTTAAACCGAGCGCTCTTAGTAGGGTCGTTATTGGCATTTTTCGTTTGCGATCAATTTTTACAAACATCGCACCAGCGGCCGACGTTTCAAACTCCAACCATGCTCCGCGTCCCGGGATAACCTTTGCTCCGTAAAGATTGCTCGTCCCGTGTTGATCGGTAGTAAAGAATACGCCACTTGATCTTATTAGTTGTGATACGACGACTCGTTCAGCGCCGTTTATAACAAAGGTGCCTCGAGTTGTCATCCATGGATAGTCGCCCAAATATATTTCTTGTTCTTTTACTTCTCCGGTAACTTTGTTGATTAATTCGACTGTCGCCTTGAGGGGCGCTTCAAAACTGACGTTGTTGTCTCTGGCCTCTGACTCTGTCATCTTCGGGGAATCAAAATGATAATCTTTAAAGTTCAGTCTAAGCTTAGATCCAGTGTAATCGTCAATAGGACTAATCTCAGCCAGTAGTTCTCCCAGGCCTTCCTCCACAAACAACTGAAATGATTTGTTTTGGTGACTAACTAAATCGGGAAGATCAATTATATCTTCCTGAGCAGCAAATGAAACACGGTTACCTTGTGCGTTTTTAATTTTATCTTCTAGTGACGTGGTGCCTAGTGCCATATTTAAGATATGCCTCCCCTTCGTTGTCGTTCGTTATACGATCTGATTTCACTATCAAAACTATATATTGGCCGACAAATTATATTAAAACCCCATAATGATTTTATAAATTGTTGTAGTTTTTGCGTGTGAAGATTACTACGAAGGCGTTTTTGGTGAAAATGCAATACGCATGAGCACTGCCCGACGTACACTACTTCTTATTCGATAGTTTGAATGACCTATATTAAATTGTCAATAGCAATCTGCTATTTTATCGTTTGTGCGGTCTCGATTACCCTATCTACGATACCGTATTTTCTGGCCTGGTCAGCAGTCATCCAGTTATCTCTTTCCATGTCTTGCTTTATTGTCTCGATTTTTTGACCGGTATTGTCGGCCATGATTTGATTCAATCTGTCCTTTATACGTAAAGACTCCCTCAGATCAATTTCCATATCCGTAACCTTACCTTTGGTCCCACTGGAAGGTTGGTGAATCATAACAGTAGAATTAGGGAGAATAAACCTTTTGCCTTTAGTGCCAGAACTAAGCAGGAATGATGCTGCCGAGGCCTGAATCCCGATACCAACTGTCTGTACATCGTTTTTTACGTATCTCATCGTGTCATAAATAGCTAACGCGTCATAAACAACTCCACCGGGACTGTTGATGTAAAGGAATATGTCTTTTTTAGGATCTTCGGCTTGAAGAAACAATAGCTGGGCAACAATTAAGTTTGCCGTCGTTTCATTAACATCCGAACCTAGAAATATAATACGTTCTTTTAATAATCTTGAATATATATCATAGGCACGCTCGAAACGGCCTTCGGTTTCGATCACCGTAGGAATCAATACCTGATTTGTAACATCTTTCATGACTTTAAGTATACGATTACGATTAGCAGTCGTCAAGTATGAGTGCCAATTAACTGGCTGAATTGGTTATTAGGGCAAGTACTTTTTCGCTTAAGAGTTTGCTCCAAATTTCTCTGCGGCTTTCGGGTTTATCTAGCTCACTTTGCATTTTTGGGTCATCATACGTTTTTTTAAGAAAAGCGATATTCTCATCTATTTCGGCGTCCGTTACCGTAAGACCTTCTCCTTCGGCGATTTCGGTAAGTATTAAGGCTGTTTTTATCCTTTTTATCGCGTTGTCTTTGATAAGCTTCTTGTACTGTTCTTCGTTTATACCTTCGCTATCCAGATACTGTTCAAACGTCATCCTGCGGTAGGCAAAGTTTTGACGTTCATCCCTGTCGATATTGGCAGACTCTTCATCTATTAGAGACTGAGGAATATCAACGGTCGTACCGTCGCTGATTTTTTGAATCAATTTATTCTGATAATCACGCTCTATAGTGGCGTTTTGTTCATCTATGAGGGATTTTTTAATATCTGAACGAAGTTCCTGCATTGTTTGAAAGGGACCAATTTTAGCAGCAAATTTATCGTCCATTGGCGGCTGCTTTAATTCATTTAGGGTACTAACCTTAACCTTAAAACTTACCTTGCGGTTTCGTAATGCGGCAAGTCCGTAGTCTTTCGGGAAAGTAATAACAAATTCCTTCTGCTCATTGGGCTTTAGCCCGACGATTTCGTCCTCGAACCCGGGAATAAATGAGCCGCTACCAAGTAACAGCGGATAGTTCTTGGCGCTGCCACCATTAATTTTGTCGTGAGTTTTGATGTCCGTTCCTTCAAAGTCGATAATAGCCTCATCGCCTAATCTTGCGGCGCGCTTTACATCGATACGTACCGCTTCCTTTGTTCTCAGCCCGTCGAGAACTTTGTTGACATCTTCTGTTTTTACCTTTACTTCCGGTTTTGCGAGTTTAATCTTCTTATAATCCGGTAGCTCAATGTTTCCGATGATTTCTGTCTCTATTTTTAACTCAAGTTCTTGATAGGGGACGAACTTGGAAATTGTTACGTTCGGGCGACCGACTGACCTTAGCTTTTCGGCATTCATTGCCTCACCAACAAATCGGTTAACGGCATCGTTTAATACATGACTCTGTAGAGTAGAACCGTCTATATTCTTTTCGACAATATTAAGCGGCGCTCGGCCCTCTCTAAAGCCCGGTACTTTAATAGATCGTCCTAGTTCGGACACTACAAGTTTCTTTATATCGGATATTTCCTTAGCACCGGCTATGAGTTGGAGTTCAGCTTTAGTTGAGCTTAGGGTTCTCTTCGTGATGTGCATATCGACTCTAGACTGTAACAGATCAACCCATTCTACTCAAGTGTTTTAACTCTCGTCATTTTTTTATTAACCAGCTTAATATTATCAACGAACCTATTGCCCAGGCTATCTCGACTACAGCTCCCAAGGGGCGCTGGAACCACTGAATATTAGCGTGAAATCTATTGATGTGACCCTTCGGTTTAATATCTTTTCCGCTTTTGATAGTTTGAAAATATCTTGGTGCCTGCATGAAATCTACGCCTGCCGCAACTGTTGCGCAGACAATTGAGAGTATCCAGTTATTAGGCTTTGTAAATCCAATAACCAAAACCAGGCACAGACACAAAATGGCATCAATCCATAGCATAGGCTTAAATGATCTAGAGGTTAGTGAGTTGCTTTTCTCTCCAAAATGCGGTATTGCATCAAGTACAAAATGAGAACCGACCGCTATTGGTATGGCAACAATCGGCTCAGAAATGGTTAACCCTATAATAGCCCCCGTCATTGCATGGTTAATTGCTCTCATGATCTAATAGACTAGTTTTTGGCTTCTTTATTTTTTTTGAACATTGATGTTATTTCTTCAATTGTTAGCATGTTAGACTTGCCGGTAGAAAGATCTTTAAGTACATATCGTCCATCGCTCAACTCACGATCACCGATAATAATCACGAATCTTATACCGCTTTTATCTGCCGCTTTTATCTGTTTATCCATTTTTCGTTCAGTTATATCAACCGATAAATTCAGACCATTAGCCCTCAACCGTTTGATAACTTTTTGGGCAGCTAAAGTTTCAGATGATGCCAATATAACCACGGCATCTGTTGCAGAGTCTAGCTGCGGCAGTAAGTTATGCAGCTCTAAAAAGTACTGTAGAGTTACATCACCCATGCCAAAACCGACTGTAGGCAGCGGTTCAACATTAAACTGTCCTATTAAGTTGTCGTATCTTCCGCCACCAAACATTGATCTGTTGTTATCTTTATGCCTATCGAAAACCTCGAATACTATGTCGGTATAGTAATCGAAACCCCTGGCAATGCTGGGAACGTATTCAACTTTTATTCCAAGTAGACTACAGGCAGAAATAATTTTGCTAATTTCGTCGGTGGGAATTGCCGAGTGCAGATAGTTTAACAATTTGTCCGGGTATTTTAGATGCTTGCTAATGGCTGCTATAAATTCGTCACGGCTCATTTTTTCAAACATGTCGACAATTCTAATAACTTCCACAACGCTCGTTAACGGTACGGCTAACTTGATAGCGTCTCCTAGTGCTACCCGAGAGTTAATTCTTATCTCATACATATCCTCTGTAGCACCGAATGCCTTCAGAATACCGTTTGCAATTTGAAGTACTTCTACTTCAGCGGCTATATTCTGAACGCCAAATATGTCAACGTTGAGCTGCCAGTGCTCACGCAATCTACCGTGCTGCGGTCGTTCGTATCGCCATACGTTCGGTATAGAGTACCATCTTAATGGATAAGAAAGTTCTTGGCGTCTGGCGGCAACCATCCTGCTGACGGTTGGTGTCATTTCTGGACGTATCGTAACCTTTCGCCCGCCCCGATCTTCGAATGTGTATGTTTGTTGAGTGACAATTTCAGCACTGGATTTGCTTAAATACAACTCTATGGGTTCAAGTATCGGAGCGTCATATTCTTCATATCCATAGCTTTCAACAACTTTTCGCATAACAGCAAACATATATTTCTGTATGCGTTTATCCTTTGGATAAAAGTCTCTAGCTCCTTTATATGGGCCTGTCGATAACTTCATAACTAAGTGACATTATATCTTATTTTAAATCTATAACGATGATTTCCGGCTTTAGTACCATAACAATACTATCCAACCAATGCCCGATAATCCTCGGTACGTTCATTTGTTGCATAACGAACTGAACGATTTCCTTATTATGATCATCAAACTCTTTTTTGGCTTTCTTAGCCTTTGTGAATAGATTCTCCATAGCTTTGTCTTCTGGCTCAACGATCTGCTTAAAGATCGCAGCGATCTCGCCATCGATAGCATCTACCTTCTTTTGTACCTTGGCATTTTTTGTACCTAATGCGACTAGCTGGCCTTTAGTGTACTTTTTTGATACACTTTTAGTGGATTGGGGTGTCCCCGGTCGGCATAAGGTCTCCACTAGGAGGCTTTTTGTTTGGCTTTATTTCGGGAATACTTTGACACCGTAGCCAATCACCCCTTTAGGACCCTTCCGTATTTTGCCTTTTATTACTTCGTACGCGGGGTTTGGCTCGTTATTGTTCATAAAATACCGTGCGATTGGATAGGCACACAGGTCCGCAAGTTGTAGGCCGCAATCATTATCAGTTTTAAGTCGTACTTCGAGATCCTGGTCGTATGTCTGAAGTATGCGCCGCGCCTCAACTTGACCGGTACCTCGGTAAAGCAGCTCATTGTAGCGCTTGGCAAGTAGCCGGTCTTCCTTCTTACCGCGACCTTCTATGGTAACATGGATACCTTCAACGTCGTGCTTATCATCCGCCTCGAAGAGTGTACGTTCCAATACAAACGTAAGAGCTATTTCGTAAGGGTCGTCAGCGAACTTGCCGTACTGCTCAATGTGGCGTTGCTTATCTATGACGGAAGCAATAATAGTATAGTCTGCCTCTTGTAGAATACGATTCAGCTCTATGTAAAAGCGGCGCTATACATCTTCATCAAATAATATCTCAAAGCCCCGTTCGTACTTACGCATATCACGGCGATGCAAGATAACACCCGTGGAGCCGAAAAACTTCTGCTTGAACGCGTCAACACGTTTACATACTACGCGGTAACTTGCATTCGAAAAGAGCAGACCAGTAAGAACAAAAACGGGGAAATTCGGATCGATAGTCTTAAGCCCATGGTCACCCGACTCGTCCAGGAACGGTTGATATTTGCTCATAAGACCATTATACCGCCATCACCCCTCCTCGAGTTGCATGGGTAGTGCGATTCTCTCCGGTTCTTCGCCATCAACTAAGCCTAAAACAGTCTTCCGAGTCCACGAAGATTTCAGGAGTATTATGGAGCATTATGGAGAACCCGTTCTATGCAGCCGCCAAACCGGAACAGTGGACGCAAGGCAAGCCTGTAAAGTGCAAATTCGATGGCCTTGTCTCTATAGCCGAATTCAATCAGGCAAATCGTAGTAAGGTCGTTATTACCGAGAAGGACGACGAGATAGCGATATTCAGACGCCAGCCACCTGAATTCCAGCCCAAGAAAGGTGTTAAGAATCCCGAATATCCCTATAAACGGGTCATCCTCTGCCCGCACCGTGAGAAGCCGTTACTTGATAGCGCTTCGCGCGGCAGACACGGCGGTTACTTCTCGGCCTACCACTGCTACAAGCCTGGCCACAGATTCCGGATCAAGAAAGCTGATTTTGATAAAACCCCGACGGAGTTCGTGCAGAGTATTCTTATCGCTTCTGAATACGTTGAAGCCCTTACCGGTTCCATGCTCACCGTATGGGAACGGCGATAGGCAGTTATTAAGATCGATGAGCTGATCATTCACGCCACGATAAAAGCGCTCAAAACACAAATTGGGCCTGCTATGGAGAGGCTGACATTTTTGACTTCGGAGATAACAATTAAATATATGAAGGAGGTGATTACGAAATTGGGAATCAAAATTAAAGACTTGGAGCTTGATAAATAACAACAGGCCGTTAGATCTTATAAGATTCTAGCGATCGTAACGTACTTTTTGGAACATATTGACTATCTGCTATTGCAGCAGAAGGACCCGATCATTAAGGCAAAGTTCTTCGGGATTACTCTTTGACAAATTACCAACCTATAACGACTTAATTTCTGGAGCCCCAGAATTAATTCGGTAATAGCGTTAAATCATTTATTCCGACAGCGGAAACTTGTGTTATCAACTTTCATGGTGGGTGATGAGAGACTTGAACCCCCGACCTCCTCGGTGTAAACGAGGCGCTCTAGCCAACTGAGCTAATCACCCGCAGACTGAGTCATTGTATCAAAAAATTTGGGATTCTCAATAACTGAAGAGAATGATAGAATAACAGATATGCGCGAGTGGTGGAATCGGTAGACACGCTTGTCTGAGGGGCAAGTGCCGCAAGGCTTGGAGGTTCAAGTCCTCTCTCGCGCACCAATCCGGACTGACTGGCAATACACGTCCATGTAACTTCGATAGACTGGACTAAAAGGATTTGGCTGGTCATCGCTTGCGACAATAGCATTCAGCTGTTGCTTGCAACCCTATAGTAGTCCTATATAATCTTTCACAAAGAAAGGAAATTATTGATGGAAAAGACGACTGATGAAGTACGGGCCCATAAATCAATAAGAGCTTTCTATCCTCAACTACCAAGTAATATTGGCGCACTACTAAAGGAAGCCGAGACCGGTAGCGGTGTGGACACAAAAGACGAACGACTAATAGAAGTATTTTACGAGCTTGATGCCATTACCAATGAAACTAAGTTTGACCCGTGGCATAAAGCTAACTTAAGTTTTATTTTCGGGACCAGGCATCCTCTTCAAAACCGTGAAGAGTTAGCCGTTAGAACGATCGAAGACCTAGACGCCATTAAGGCTCAATCTGCACCAGGCACACCTTTTCTGGCGAATCTTGCGGAAACAGGATGGAATCCAAAGAGATTCTTTGCCGGCAAAACCGGTGCAACCGAGGAAACGGTAGACTTCACTATGTTCCCGGGGATTCACATCAACTTAAAAGGCTATGAGCTGCGTCCTAATAAGGGGCAGTTTCCGGACTTTTTTACCAAGCCTGATTCAAAAACAAGCATAGCCCTTGTACCAGAATCTCTTCGAGATGAAAGCGACTGGCAGTTTATACATGACATTGCAATGGGAGCAGGCCATTTGGCTCTCGGCGTGGAACACATTCAAACCAACGTCGACCGTAGTTCAGAGGAAGACAGTTTCTATGCGGCATTGACCCTTGAACTTGCCGGCATGAACCCTGGCGTACAAGTGAAACCGAGTGTTGCTTCTATAGCCGGCAAAGCGCTCGTAGAATCAATGGCATACTCACTTGCCGGGATCGGATCAGCGTATAGATATCCACAGATCAGCGTGGGGTACAACTGTTCCCGGCGAGATGCTGCGCCCTTAGAAACCATAAAACCACAGAGTTTAACTATTCCTGAAACACAAGCGTTTCTAAGTGTGGTCGGGATTGATGAAAGAACGCTGAAAAATGAAATAACAGGGAAGCTTCAGGAAATGGTAGATTCAAAGACTGCAAGTACTTTTGACATCGCTCGTAGTCTAGCTGGACAACTGGTCGTAGGACAGTTTGTTGAGAGACTATATATCTAATAATCTGGGATAAACTACTCTCTTAAATAGATTTACACTCGAATTTCTTGGCATCAACCTGCTTGGCTGTTTTCTATAAAATAGTATTGTACTAGTGCTTGCAAAGTCATTAATAATTTAGTAGTCCTGGCTGACTTTGCGCAGTGTGTTCATTTTAATGGGAGTGACAGAATACGTTCTTAAATATGGCATGGTTCAAATGGGCGCCAGTTACGGTAGAGCATCCCAACTTATTGCTTGTTCGGCATGTATTGGATTTAAACGGCTTCTAAAGACAGTAGTGGTGCTTTTCTATTAGGACTGGTACTGTTTCATAAAATTACCTGCGTGAAGCCTCTAGTAGTCGTAACACCCTATTAACATCTGATCTACGAAGTAGCCAACCACTAATACTTTCAAAAGGTTCAGCAGACCGGTTTTTGCTGCGTCATATGTCCAGATGTGATTTTGTTGAATACATATTTAACTAGCCTGGTTATAGTAGTTTTCTGGAGCACTGGGTTCATGGGCCAAGTCTATTATCAAAAAGTATTATTACCCTTGAGGTAAATGATCGTGCCAGTGCGTTTTATATTCATTTCTGAGCAAAGGTTTAATGTGGTCTATGGTTACGCCGATCTTAACGCCGGGGTTTAAGATATTATAAGGGTCTAGGATATGTTTGGCTTTCTTAAATAGATCGTAGACTTCGTTACCATACATGCGATTTAAATACGGCGCCTTTAACCGTCCGTCACTTCCCGAGGAGGAAGTACTCCCTTTTAAACTGAGAGCAAGAGAATAGTACTCATCCATCACCCTAAAAATCGTCTGCCTGTTACCAACTTGGCTGACATCTAGATACGGCCTTACATATAAATCACCATCTCCTGCATGTCCCCACAACGGAGCAACGAGTTTATTATTTTTTATGATAGATTTAGTGCCCTCTACGAACTCAGCATATTTATGAACCGGTACAACGGCTCCCTCTAGTATTGGCAGCGCCTTCATACTATTTTCGGAGTGAATAATAGCGGTAGATACGGCGCGTCGAAGCTTCCAGAGACTGGCTTTCTCAGATGGATCGGTGGTAACTTTACAACCGGTCGAATATTTTTCGAGTATTCTCAATCCCCTTTTGGCTGCTTTTTTTTGCTGCCGCTCTCCGTGATCATCGAATTCTACTATCAATACAGCCTCTGGATAAGGAGGTTGAATGACACCATTCAGGTGATTCGGGTTTATGCGGTCACTGATTTCCAGCAACCCACGATCTATCATTTCCATTTTGGAAGGGAGATCGTCTATAGATTTAAATTCTATTATTGCTTGTTGGAGCTGCTTGATGTCACTAAACATTCCCACCAATAGAGTCGTGTCGGGATTGTAAGCAATTGTATCTAGAGTAACTTCGGTTATGATCCCTAGAGTACCTTGCGCACCGACGAATAACGGGGTTAGGTCAAAACCTTCTTTATTTTTTACATCGAAAAGATTATAACCGGCGCTATTTGAACTAACCTTAAGTCTGGAAGCAAGAACGACTTTCCTATTTTCCTCCAGGAGAGTATCAATAGCCCGATATATCTCTCCCTCGAAGGTTGTTAATCCCAGTTTTTTATTTAAGTCTCTCTTGTTAAGTCTGCCCGTCTCAATAACCTCACCGTTAGCAAGTACCACCCGCAGAGCTTTTACGTAATCAAGGGTTGTGCCATACTTAATCGTTCGCTCTCCAGATAGATTATCTGCTACTGCACCTCCAATCGTCGAGAACTCACCGCTCGACGGAAACGGAGGCAAGAATTGTTCGTGAGTATTTAGAGTTTGCTCAACCCGGCCATAATTTATGCCCGGTTCTACCTTGACCATGCCCGTCTTACCATCAATCTCGACAATTTTATTCATGTGGGCCGGAAATACCATAACAATACCGCTACCTAAAGCTGAACCGGTAGTGTTGGTGCCGCTGCCTCGCGGAGTAATTGGTATAATTCTGCCGCGCTCCGCCAGTTGCCAAGTAAATCGCATCGTCTTTCTAACATCGCCTTCGTTATGAGGATATACCACTACCGAAGGTTTCAGAGTAAGTATACTTCCGTCGGTCGCAAAGTGATTTAGTACATCTTCTGCGGTAGTCACTTCCCCGGTTACGTGTTCTTGAAGGTAGTGTGCCAGCTTACTCATAATTACTTATACTGCAGCTCCCTATAGTTATTGCTCTCAATTTTGCTAATGCTATGATAGCACAAAGATATAATTCACGACGAGTCCTATTTAGTTAGTCGCTTTCTTACACAAACCCGAATTGTAGCGATATTAGTAAGCACTATGTTTTTACCTAGAGCAGCGCCACTTACTTCAACTAATATTCTGTCATGGACAATATACGGTTCAAAAGTAAAAATACGTTATTATCGACATTCCTTAGAAATCTAACAAGTTAAAGTTATACGCTTTAACGACAAACGAAAATAAATTGGCAACTACTTAGGTATTATTGGTGCCGAGGAGAGGACTTGAACCTCCATGGATTGCTCCGCTAGCTCCTAAAGCTAGTGCGTCTACCATTTCGCCACCTCGGCAATTAGCTATTATCCTTTGATTTCATAAAGCCCGTTGACAAAAAGGGGCCTCATAACGGATAGTTTAGGCTATATGGTTGAAAAACAAAAGAATAATACCGCCGATGATGCTGCAACACTACCCTCTGCTATCGATTTATTTAAACCGAGCTGGCAAGCTATTAATGTAAATCTTATTACATTTTTAGAACTAATACTCATCCCGTTATTGCTGACTTTTATAGGATATATAGTTTTTCCCAAGAACTCGGTTATGCTATATCTGCTTTCTTACGGAGGAACAATTTTATGCGCTCCAGCACTTATCGTTGCACAGTTAAAATCGGTTAGAGGTCTCAAGATTGACTTATTGCCAGCAATTCAAGAGAGCCTACCGTATATGGCTAGATATCTTGCGCTGCTTGTCATGATAGTGTCGTTGACCGTTATCGGATTGGTGCTCTTTGTTGTGCCGGGTCTATTCGTTGTCCATCGGTTTTTCCTTGCCCCTTATTATTTATTCGACAAAAACACTAGCGCAATCGAGGCTATGCGAATGTCAGCTCAAAATGCAAAACGCTACTCTAGGAGTATCTGGGAAATGCTGGCTGTATATGTAGTCTTGGCTATTTTATCAATAATCATCATCGGCTATATACTGTTTTACCTATATATATGCGCTCCAGCCATACGCTATATACAAATTCAAAAACTTCTTAAATCCAGATCTAAATAGAAACAACTAATTAACATTAACCTTGTTGATGTAGAAGATCAGTTGAGAGTCTCGATAATTCTTGTTTGATATTATCTTGAAATTATCAATAGTCGGGGGTGTTTGTTTGCCGGGGTAAGATAACACAAATATTCCTCCCGGGTTTAATCTTTCTGCTAATGCACTTATAAGGTTTAGTTTTATTGAATCGTAGGGGGGATCGGCTAAAATGACATCGAATTGCTCTGAAGAAGTCTTTAACCATGACCCAATATCGGCAGATATTACTTTGGCCTTATCGCCTATCTTTAGACTGTCGATATTGGTGACTATGCATTTTTGTGCTTGTCTATCATAGTCTACTAGTACTACGTAGTCCGCCCCTCGACTTAAGGCCTCGTATCCCAAACCGCCACTCCCGGCAAAGGCATCTAATACTTTTAGATCACTTAAATCACCAAGGGCGTTAAATATCGCCCCCTTCATCTTGTCGCTCATTGGGTGTGTTTTGACAGTGTTAGGAGCAATGTATTGTCTGCCGCCGTAAATACCGGCAATTATCCTCAAGACTCTTCTCCGCTTTGAATTACACCGGCTTCTAAAAGAGCTCCGTACCAGGCAATAAGCACTAGTTTAACCATCTTAGGGATAAGTTCTTTACGGGTCAAACGGGTTAGTTTTAAACTCCAGCCACGTTTTACGAAACGCTTAAACAAATCCAGTGAATCTACTTCATGAGCATACTTTTCGAATATCTCTATGAGAGCATCTGGACTAAGCCTTTTGAGGAGATCATCATTAACGGCTATATCTTGGGCGCGAATGCGTACTGCCGCTAGTCCGGCGTTAGCTTCAAAGTATGTGTGTTGGGTTAACATCCCTTTGGGTCCTGTTAGTCTCCAGCTTCTACTAAATGATTGGATTTTAGACGGCCCCTTAACAAGCAGGTGCGAGCTGATCTTTTCTCGTTGATCAACGCTAGCTCCGTGTAACGCTTCCAGTTCAGCTTCCACCGGAAAATGATGAGGAGGAGTTAGCCCGTCGACTAAAGCATGGGCTAACCAAGCTGCTTCAAAACAACTTTGATGAACATCTCTTAGTTTCAGCTGTTTGATAAGTTCGGTGTAATGGTCTTTTAGTATGTCTAGGAACGGTAATTGTGGAACGGTTCCTGAAGGGTCATAGTAATGCCATGGCGTCGAGCTCTCGGTCGCATATAGTCGTGGAGCATCAGGTCCTTTAGATCCCTCGTAATGTAAAATGTCTTTCAGATTTAATACAGAAGTGTTGCCGCAATACTCTTTGAGTATAGCGTAAGCTAATTTATCAATTTTCTGATGAGTCGAGATTAACCTGGAATACATCTGGAATCAATACCTTCCTGTGACGCTAATTTAAATTAGTGACCATTTTGAGTTCAGCTACTGCTTCAGATAGCCTTGGATATTTTAACAAATTATCTTTAGCCATAAACATGTCTGCCGCTTCTGATGCTTCAGCGATAAGAGTTTTATCATTGAGTTGGGCTATCTTAAGGTCTAACGCACCGTGCTGTATCGTTCCGTAAATTGCGCCTGGACCTCGGAGCTTAAGATCCAGCTCAGCCAGTTCGAAACCATCCGATGAGCTTTCGAGAGCTCTGAGCCTGGATGTCGATGCCTGACTACTGCCGACCATCAGATAACAGTAGCCCTGATATTTACCACGACCAACCCTGCCTCTTAGCTGGTGCAGTTGAGCCAGGCCAAATCTTTCGGCATTCTCTATTATCATAATCGTGGCATTGGGAACATCAACGCCCACCTCAATAACGGTCGTGGAAACCAGGATGTCTAGTTTTCCCATAACGAACTCGTTCATTATTTCATTTTTTAATGCCGGTTTCTGTTTGCCGTGGAGTAAGCCGATGCGGCGTTTTTTAAAGGGACCGGTTTTTAGTTTATCAAATACCTCTTCAGCCGATACTGCGTTACTAACAAACGACTCGTTAACAAGCGGGGTCACGATAAATACCTGTCTTCCTTTTTCGATTTGTTCATCAATAAACTCATATATGCGGGTTCTGATTCCGGGCATTACAATCTTAGTTATGACGTTTTTTCTTCCAGACGGGTTCGTTTTAAGTCTAGAAATGCTTAACTCTCTAAAAACGGTTAAAGCTAATGATCTTGGTATGGGAGTGGCGCTAAGACTTAGCACGTGAGGCATATGCCCGGCTTTTTTTATTAGTGTTTGGCGTTGGTTTACACCAAACCTATGTTGTTCGTCGATAATAATCAGAGCCAGGTTATGCATATCTACCCGTTCCTGAATCAAAGCATGCGTACCTATGATGAACTTAGCTCTTCCGGAGGCTATAGACTTTAT
Organism: Candidatus Saccharimonadota bacterium; assembly: GCA_027371825.1. GTDB lineage: Bacteria > Patescibacteriota > Saccharimonadia > Saccharimonadales > UBA4665 > JAJZNU01. Next base: position 18,902 of record DAHXLE010000025.1, on the reverse strand, counting down.
AGCTCTGTTCTTTTCGACCTTCGTAAGAGATCCGACCAGTAAAGCTACCGTATTCTCCGTGTGCATGGGAGATAATAGATTATAAACAGTATTTGCGTGCTGACGGGCCAATATCTCGGTCGGTGCCATCATTACTACTTGATACCCTTCGGCAATTGCCATGAGAGAGCCCATGGCCGCTACCACAGTCTTACCGGAACCGACGTCACCTTCTATGAGCCTATTCATGGGTTGATGATGCTCCAAGTCCTTATAGATACTCATGACAGCCAATCGTTGATCATCGGTTAGCTTAAATGGCAAATTTTTAACAAATTCTTTAGCTAGTTGCACATTGAATTTAACCGTCAGAGTTTGCTCCGATTTGATTTCATACTTGGCGCTCAGACACGCTAGCACAAGATTAAAGACTTCCTCAAACCCTATCCGTCGTTTGGCGTTACTTAAGTTCTCTAGACTTTCGGGGAAGTGAATTGCTTCTACGGCTTGAGCCCGGCTCATAAGTTTATAGTCCCGAACTACCCAATCCGGTAAAGTTTCATCCATATCCGCTATCATCGGCCGGCATTCACTAATAAGCTTTCTGATTTGTCTTGATTTAAGTCCTTTGGCCTCACGATATACCGCTAGAATTCTGGCGGTGTTGACGGGAAAGTCCACGTCTCTTTCGACGCTGGGGTTTAATATTAAGAGTCTTCCTCTTTGGAGACCAAACTGGCCCGATATGTAATACAAGCACCCGGGGGTAAAGCCCTTTTCTCTATAGGGTTGATTAAACCATATAAGTCTGACACTGCTTGAATCATCACTTGCGACTGCCTCGGTGATATGAAAACCTCGACGAACATACCTGCCCTTTATATCCTTAATATAGGCTTTGATGGTTACCGTTCCGGGCTTCAAATCGATGATTTTGGATATGTTCGAATAATCTTCGTAACGTCTAGGGAAATACTCTAGCAATGACAAAACGGTGGTTATGCCGGCACCATTAAGTTTATTCGCCAGAACGGAGCCAACTCCTTTGATCAGTTTAATGTTTTCGTCCGGTTGATTCACTATAGACATAGTATAAGACTACCGAGACAACTTAAAATACAAACTACCCTGTTATCAGGCTTTTTTTACTAAGAAGAAAATACTGGGTCCAAAGAATGTTTTTGATAACGTTGGTTGAAGTATTCCCTCAATTCCTAGCAATACATTGTGTGGCACCAGTTTTTTTAAACCAGGACTTCTGAGATTGGAAACCGATAAAATACGTTCGACATGCAGTCCTGCTGCGTCCAACTGCTTCATGACGGTATGAGGATTGTGATTAACAAAAGCAACTTCCTTACTATTTTTATTTTTGTCCGATCTGATATCAACCGGCTCTGTCGGCATTGTTTTACCCTTTAAAATATATTTTAAGCGGTTACGAGCATGAGCAAAGTTGGCTACCTCTATAATTGCCGTACCGTTAGGCGCGAGTACTCTTGCGATCTGTTTTAACTCACGCTGCGGGTCGGGCAAATGATGCATGACTCTCACCATGACCAAAAGATCGATTGACCCGCTCTTAAACTCCAGGTTATCCGCCTGAGCGAGGACCCTGGTTATATTCTTTTTATCTTTAAGATACTCCTTGGCCATATCAAGCTGTTGAGAGCTAGGCTCTGCCAATATTACCTTGTCGGCATACTCGGATATAAGAACGCTAAGGCGACCGTACCCACCACCGAGATCCACGGCTGTTGCAAAGTGTTGATTTTTTAATAGTCTTTTGATGGCCATCACCTCAGCTTCATGCTCGTAGTCACGACCATGCCAATAATCCATGTAGTTATGCTTAGGGTCGTTATATTGATCGGCTTTTTTGTTAAACGTATTGTTGCTCGACATCTTCATAGACTATAGTGAACTATCGGTGCTCTTGCAAGACGATGTTATTGTTCCTGCTCGAGAATGACAGTATTCTTGAGAGTTTTACCGCGTCTTAGTATGGCTTTTTTGTCCTTGAAATCTTCCGTCTGTAAATATTCCTTCGATACTTTACTGCCATTGAGATAAATGCCGCCGCTGTTTAAAAGGCGTCTTGCCTCGGTTTTAGACTTTACCAACCCGCTACTGATCAGGATTTGGGTAATTTCACTGCCGGCGGTAACTTTAAACGACTCTAAGCCATTGGGGTCCATATTTTGACTGGATAAACCTTCGGCATGTATCCGGGCAGCTTCTGCCTCATCCACGCCATGCACCAGTTTTGTTACTTCATATGCCAATACTTTTTGTGCTTTTCTGTTTGACCTGTCACGATTAAACTCATCTAAAACTTCTTTAGTTTCCGATACGCTAAACTCAGTATAAATTTTAAAGTATTCACTGGCCGAATCATCATCTAAATTAATCCAGAATTGGTAAAAACTATCCGGCGATGTTTTGGTCTTATCCAACCAGACGGCACCGTCCTCCGTTTTTCCAAATTTCTTGCCACTCTGCTTGTTCACTACTAGAGGAGTGCTGTAGACGTTAACGACTTTTCCTAATATTCTTCTAATAAGATCTACTCCGGCTATTGAGTTGCCCCACTGGTCGCTACCGCAAAGCTGTAGCGTAACACCGTAATTATTAAAAAGATGTAAAAAATCGTATGCCTGGATTAATACATAGCTGAATTCAGCATAACTGATTCCATTGCCTGTCTCACTCAATCTATCCTGGACGAATTCTCTAGCTAGCATCTGTCGCATTGGTACGTGTTTGCCTATATCTCTTAAAAAACTCAAATAATTTAAGTTTTTACACCAGTCATAATTATCGACTACCGTGAAATCCATTCCGTCGAATAGGTCAGAATACTGTTTCTTGATGGCTTCTGCGTTGTGTCTGACTTCTTTTAAAGGCTTTACCGTTCGTTCATCGGTTTTTCCGTCCGGGTCGCCAATAAGGCCGGTCGCTCCTCCTATTAGCAGTACAGCCTTATGTCCATGTTTTAAGAAGCACTTGACCACCATTGCTGCGGCTAAATTACCAATAGTCATCGAGTCGGCGCTGGGGTCTACTCCCCAATAGAAAGTTAACTTTTCATTATTTAGTACCGTTAAATCTCGATACGTACACTGGTTTGTGAAGCCTCTAAACTCCAGTTCCTCGGTAAGAGTCATATATTCCAGTCCTTATTATTATGTATCCACTAATTAATTATTATACCTAAGTATTTTATCCTACTAACTTCATTTATTGTATATTTGTTACCTGATGCGCGTTAGAATGCTGCGTTTTACCTGAGAAAAGCAATAGCAAAATAGTAGTTTAATAGCCGATTAGTTTGATATAATACTACTTACTTATTATGAAGCGAAAGAGCATTGGATCTTCAATCGATTTATGAGTAGCGACACAAAAAAGCACTCTACCCGCAGCAGAAGGAGTGCCGCTACACTTAATAGCCATGGCAATGGGCCTAAGGTTAATCAAAACCTGGGCGGTAGTTTGCTGGCAAGAAAAGATGCCAGGGCAAGACGCAAGGCTAATCGACTGGCGGCTTTACCAAAAGGTAGAGTTAAGCGCTTAATCTATAGACTCGAGCCCCGACGCCTGATGGCTTATTGGTTTAGTCGAGACGGTTTGATTATGGGCCTTAAGATAACTGGCATCGGAATTGTGTTTTTGTTTGTCTTATCTATCGGTCTGTTTGCTTACTTTAGAAAAGATTTGCCTAAACTAGTCGATATATCCGGTGGTAATTTAGGGGGAAGCATTACTTATTACGACAGCACCGGACAGACTGTTCTGTGGCAAGATTATAGCGCGGTGAAGCGGGTAGCCATTCCGGGTAATCAGATGTCTAAATACGTAAGGGAAGCAACCGTCGCTATTGAGGATAAGAATTTCTACCACGAAGGAGCTTTTAGTGTGAGCGGAATTGTTCGAGCCGGATTACATGATCTTTTTGGAGGTAGCGGATTACAGGGGGCGTCGACAATCACCGAGCAAGTAGTCAAATTAAACGAAAACTGGGACGGTAATCGATCCGTAAGTACTAAAATCAAGGAGATAATTTTAGCCGTTGACCTAGGGCGTGAATATTCTAAAAACACTATCTTAACGGGTTATTTAAACGTTGCTCCTTATGGCGGCGTTGATTACGGAGTTGAAGCAGCTGCCCGCGACTACTTCGGCGAGGATGCATCTCAGCTGACCCTGGCACAATCGGCGATGTTAGCAGCTATTCCGCAAGCCCCCACTTACTATTCGCCTTTTAGCAGTCCACAGTACAATCCGGCGGCAAGTACCGATGAATTCGGTCAGCAGGCTCTTTTAGCAAGGAAAAACTATATTCTTAACCAAATGGCTATCCAGGGATATATCACACAAGCCCAGGCCAACGCTGCTATAAAAGTTAACGTACTTTCCGAGGTTCATCAGCTACAAACCAAGTATGCCGGCATACAAGCTCCGTATTTCGTGCTAGCCGCAAAACAACAGCTCGAGAACGAGTATGGCGCTGCCACGGTTAATCGAGGAGGCTGGAAGGTTATAACCACACTCAACACATCATTGCAGGCAGATGCCGAAAAAGACGTAGCCGCTAATATCGCTAATGTCGCTGCCGTTAATGGAGATGAAGAGGCTATGGTTGCGGAGAATGTTCAAACCGGTCAAGTCGTTGCTGAGGTTGGAGGCGAGAATTTCTCAAACCCTATTGATGGTCAAATAAATTATGCCAATACCAACATTTCCCCTGGATCAAGTATGAAACCGTTTCTCTATGCCGAACTGATACAAAACAATACCGATGTCGGTGCCGGTTCCGTGCTATACGACACGCAAGGGCCTATACCGGGTTATCCGTGCACCAACAAAGCACGACCAACACTCACGAGCAACGGTGGAAATTGTCTTTGGGATGATAACTTCATATATCCGGGACCAGAAACTTTACGTTACGCCCTGGCTGGATCACGTAATGTACCGGCGGTAAAGGCATCATACGAAGTTGTACCGAATGATAAGAGCCCTGACTACACGGCATCGGTTAATAAGTGGATCGACACCGCCAACCAAGCAATCGGTACAAAAAACGCCTATGCTTGTTATCAGCCAGGAGTGAATGTTGAGACGGCCACCGCAGCTCAAATGACTCAATGTTATGGTTCAGCGGCGCTTGGAAGCGGAGATATAGCCATCGACCAAGAAGTTAACGGAGACGTAACTCTGGCAAGGTTAGGCTCGGAAATTCCTCAAACATACATTTTAAAGATCATAAACTCGTCCGGTAAGGTTGTATATAACTGGACGCAGCCTAAAGGTACTCAGGTGTATAACCCTGATAGCGCTTATATAGTGAATAACATGTTAGATGACCCGAGAGCGACCTATCTTCTACCGTATCAGAAATTTCAGAATTATAATGGGTGGGATATAGCCGTCAAGACCGGAACTGAAAACCAGAATTACAATGGATTAATGACTGCTTGGAGTACGCAATACGCCGTTATAGGGTTTGCGGGGTATCACACCTTGGCACAACCTCTCATTGAAGGACATTTCGAGGATATTACAGAGCCTCTGACTAGAACTTGGATGGAGCAAGCATTAAATGCATTACATACAAAACCGATAAATTGGGTACAGCCATCAGATGTTAAAGTCTTACCGGCGTTCGTCCAACGTATTTCACCGGGTTATGGAGCCGAAGTACCCGGGCCAAGCACCGACCTTTACCCTGCCTGGTACAAAGGTAAAGCCGCTTACGGAAGTGCTACACAATCAGAAACCATAGATAAGATATCCGGTAATCTAGCAACCAATTGTACTCCGGCGCTGGCAAAAGAGGTTATGACGGCTTCTAATAATAACACTTTCTCTATTGATATATTTTGGCCATTAGGACAGACTACGACATCATCACTGCCGACAAGTACGGATAATGTCCACAGCTGTAGTGATCCGCCCATTCAGGCGCCGACTATTACTGTCGACGATTCATCGACAAACGGTACGGTAACGGATCCGACTAATAGCAACTACTATACGTGCCCCAGCGGAAGTTGTGCGATACAAGTCGTGATGGGGTCTTCTCCGCCGCCAGCTCAAACCGAAGGTACGTCTCCGTATAACCGCTATCCCATTACCGTCAGTTTACTCGTCAATGGCCAAGTGTACGGAACGCCACAGACAATAAGCTATAACAGTCCGTATTCTGTTAACCCGTTTACCTACATTCCTACCTCAACACCTGCGAAGATTTCTGTCCAAGTAGTCGATAATGCACTGTATTCAGCAACTTCACAATCTTACACAGTCGTAGCAAGTCCCGCTAACAACCCCACCAAGACTACCGGTAACGGGAGCAGCACAAACACCGGCTCTAACACCGGATCCAGTCCTTCTTAGATAGTTTATCGGAAGCCGGGATATGGCTAATCGGTTTTTAAATACTTATTAAGAGCAGTCCGCACGTCTGATACGCTATCAAGATTTGCGGGTTGCTTGCCTGTTCGTATAATCGGACCAATAGCAATATCGATCCCTAATTTCTTAGCTTCTTGAATTCGTTTGTCGATAAACGGGACATGTCTGACTTCACCCGACAGCCCTACTTCTCCAAACACAACAGCATTCTCCTTTAGTTTCAACGCCTTAGCAGCCGAACCAATGGCCATGCAGATTGCAAGATCAGCAGCTGGCTCCGATATTCGTAACCCGCCAACAATATTGATATATATATCGGAGTTAGCAAGATTAAGTTTAGTGCGTTTTTCAAGCATAGCTATCAGTAGGTTAACTCTATTGATGTCTATTCCGCTGGCTGCCCGTTTCGGGATACCGTAATTAGTCGGGTTAACTAGTGCTTGTACCTCAACCAGTAGCGGCCGTGAACCCTCTATAGTGGCCAATATTACTGAGCCATCGCAGATTTGCCTCTCAGCCAAAAGAGCCGCCGATGGATTATCAACAGGACGTAGGCCAAGGTCGGACATTTCAAGTATGGCCACCTCGTTAGTTGAACCGTACCTATTCTTTGTTGATCTAACGAGTTTAAACCCGCCGTATCGTTCACCCTCCAACTGTAGTACCACGTCAACGATATGTTCGAGTATTTTGGGACCGGCAATGGCGCCCTCTTTGGTAACGTGGCCCACAATTATTACGGCAGTATTACTCAGTTTAGCGGCTGACATTATCAACTGAGTGGAGCCCGATATTTGAGATATAGTACCGGGTGCCGAGTTGATGTGATGACATGCTATTGTTTGGATTGAATCGACAATTACCAACGAAAACTCTCCGGATTTCACTGTAGCGGCAATATCATCGGCTGATGTCGATGTAGCCAATTTTAGTTTTGACTCTAGAGTGTTAAGGCGTTGCGCCCTTAACCCGACTTGTCCGGTCGACTCTTCGCCGCTAACATATATAACCGACGCTGACCTAGCAACAGAGCTAGCAATTTGTAATAGCAAAGTACTTTTGCCCGCTCCAGGCTGACCGGCGATTAGGGTTATGCTACCGGAGACGATGCCTCCCCCTAAAACATCGTCTATTTGAGCGATATCAGTCTTAAGCCGTTTGACGCTTTTACCCGAAGTAGCTGATATAGTATTAAACTTTAACTTATGACCCGATGCGCCCGGATTCGCGATCGATGCGTCATCTATGACGGCTTCTTCTGTTAAAGTATTCCATTCACCACAGACCGCACATCGTCCGGCCCATGCAGAACTGGTTGCGCCGCAACTAGAGCAGACATACCTAACAGTCGGTCTTCTTACCATATATAGCTAGTTTAACAGACCTATATTAATATTCGTCGTTTGATATTCTGGTTACCCGAGAGGCAATGCCTCATCAATCCCGGACGATTTAAATAACTTACTTCTATTCGTCTACCGTTTGGTATTCTAACTCTTTGTTTTTAGTGCTTATTTGTAATATATTTCCCTTAGTGAATTTCTCTTTTAACAGTTCCATAGCAACGTAATCTTCGATTGTATCCTGGATTAGTCTTCTAAGCGGTCTCACGCCATTATGAGCATCATAGCCGTGCTCTAGAAGATAATCTTTAGCACTTAGTGAAATCTTGAGCCCTATGCCCTGTTTTCGTAATCTATTCCTAAGTTCATCTGCTTGCAGGTCGATAATATGAAAAATGTCTTGCTTAGTAAGAGCCCGGAAGACGACAATTTTATCGATTCTGTTTAACAATTCGGGTCTCATTTGTTTCTTAAGCTCGTCCAATACTTTGCCCTTATTGTCTTCATGTAACTTGTCTAGGTCTTTTAAGTCATTAGTATTAACTGCCTGAAACCCAAGACTAGCTTCTTTCTGTAGCTTATCCGCTCCGATATTACTTGTCATGATCACTATAGTGTTTGTAAAGTCTATTCTTCTGCCTTTGGCGTCTGTGATATATCCATCCTCAAGTATTTGTAGGAGCATATTGAAAACGTCGGGGTGCGCTTTTTCGATCTCATCGAACAACACCAGACTATATGGCTGACGACGTATTTTATCGGTGAGCTGACCGCCATCATCATATCCTACGTAACCGGCAGGAGCTCCTACGAGCCTGGAGACGTTATGATGCTCACCAAATTCACTCATGTCTATTTTGATCAGCGCTTCGTCACTTCCAAAGAATTCGCGCGCCAAAACCCGTGCTAATTCGGTTTTCCCAACTCCGGTAGGTCCTAAGAATATGAATGAACCGATCGGACGATTTTCGTTACTTACACCGGATCGATTTCGTCTAACTGCTCTCGAAACTGCTTCGACTGCCTCATCTTGGCCTATAACAAACCGACTAAGCCGTTTCTCTAGGTTAATTAAATACTTAGCCTCGCTACGGATAACTTTCGTTGCCGGCACTCCGCTTATTCTGGACACAACCAACGCAACATCGCCTGCGGTCATTGCTAATTGTTTGGAGTTTTTAAAACTTTGCTTGAGCTTATTTAGATTTTCACTGACCTGGCTGGCGACAGTCTTATATTTTGCTGCTTTCTCGTAATCTTCCGAGTCTACTGCTTCATCGATCTGTATATTGAGTAATTTGAGTTCCTTTTGAAGTCTCCTAACTTCCGGAGAAGTCTTGCCTTTCTCTACTCTAAGATGTGCGGCGGTCTCGTCCAATAGATCTATGGCTTTGTCGGGCATAAATCTATCCGTTATATATCTTTTCGATAGATTCACGATATCCTCTACGACGTCATCGGGTATTTTGACTCTGTGAAATTCTTCGTAATGCCTCTTCAGACCTTTTAATATTGCAACGGTTTCTGGGACCGTCGCTTCCGGCACTTGAATCGGCTGAAATCTTCGCTCCAAGGCGGCATCTTTCTCGATATGCTTGGTATATTCGGTAGTTGTCGTAGCCCCTATAACTCGCATTTTACCGCGAGCTAAGGCCGGCTTTAAAATGTTCCCGGCATCCATCGCACCCTCTGCGGCACCTGCTCCAACTATAAGGTGTAATTCATCTATAAAAGCTATCACTCGGTCGTTGCCCTCAAGTTCGGTTATGACTTTTTTCAGCCTTTCTTCGAATTCACCACGATACTTGGTGCCCGCTATCATGGCAGCTAAGTCTATCATCACAATCCGTTTGTCTAAAAGATTGTCCGGGACATCTTCGTTAATAATACGCTGCGCTAGCCCTTCGACTATTGCAGTCTTGCCGACTCCGGGTTCTCCGATCAATACGGGATTATTCTTTGTTCGCCTGTTGAGTATGGTGATTAGTCGCTTTGTCTGTTCGTCTCGAGCAACGACCGGGTCAAGTTTTCCGGCGCGAGCTTGAGCGGTCAAGTCACTACCAAAAAAGTCCAGAGCTGTTTTATGGCCTCCTCCTTCGCCGGTTCGTCGCCTCTGCTTCGAACCTACACCGCTTTCTTCAAATTGTTGCCTGTTCAAGAATTCCTCTAGTTGCTTAATTAAAGCATCTATATTAACGCTCATATCCCTAAGTAAAGACGTGGCACGAGCGTTTTTTTGAGTTAGAATGCTGTAGAGAATATGTTCTGTTCCACAAACATCCTGATTATAGTCCTGCGCAACATCATAAGCTGTTCGTAAAGTAAACTTGGCAGCTTCACTCAAGCCTTTAGCGCCCATGTCAATAACTAGCGTCTTAGGGGCTAGGTTTAATGCATTCCGAGCTCTTTCTAAATCAACACCGGCATCTTCAAGTATCTTAGCAGCCATACTGGAGCTCTGAGCTAAAACACCAAGCAGTAAGTGCTCTGTACCGATATATGCGCTTCCCGTACCGCGCGCTATCAAATCGGCATGTTTTAAACTACTTAACGCGTTGTTAGTAAGATGATTTAAAAATTCTTGAAAATCTGGTGATGGTGGCAACATATTAATTAATCTCCAACTTTAAGAAAACTGACACTAATTATCCGTAACATATTTTAGTTTACTGGTGTAGCCTCAATACAAACTGTAATATTTAACACATACATAAAACAATTTAAAGTGATTACGCTACATCAAATATAATAGCCTTATTGGCACTCACAAGTCAAGAGTGCTAATTTTATTACTACATATATTTATTGATCAAGCTGGTCGACGCCGTGCTCTTCGATTGCCTCAAGTAACGAGCTCTCGAGCTGTTCCTTCTTTTTTAGTTTTGGAACATGATGAGGTTCATCCGGCTTCACGGTTTCTTTGGGTACATCTTGTCGGTCAGCTTCAACGTCAAGCTCGTAACCGGTTAACTTACTGGCCAATCTGACGTTCTGCCCGGATTTACCGATAGCAATACTTAGCTGGTCTTCGGGAACCAAAACCTGTGCTCTCTTAGATTTATCGTCAATAATCACTTTAGTGACTTTAGTCGGACTTAGAGCGTTCGTAATATAGGAACGGGTGTCGTCGCTAAATACTATGATGTCAATTTTTTCCTGCTCGCCTATTTCGCCCATCACAGCGTTAACTCTCGTGCCGTGTCCGCCAACAAAAGTACCGACAGGATCAACACCCGGTAGGCTGGAGCTAACGGCAATTTTTGTTCTCACTCCGGCTTCTCTAGCCATTCCTTTTATCTCGACGGCGTTATTTTCCATTTCTGGAACCTCCGCCCTGAACAGCCACTCGATAAACTCATTACAGCCGCGACTTACTATAAGCTGCGGACCTCGCAGCCCACGCTCTACGTCTTTAAGATACACTTTTATTCGCTGACCGGGATAATATCTCTCCCCTTGTATCTGCTCGCTCCTGGGCATAATAGCTTGAGCACGGCCAAGATCCACTCGAACGATACTCGGCTCCTGTCTGACTACCATACCGTTAATGATAGTGCCGATTTTATCTTCATATTCTTCCATGATAATCTCTCGCTCGGCTTCTCTGAGTCGCTGAAGAATAACTTGTTTTGCAGTTTGAGCAGCTACTCGACCGAAGTCATCAATTTTTTGATGGACTTCAATCTTATCACCGACAACGGCAGTTTTCTTAAGCTTTAGGGCATCCTTTAGGGATATCTCATAGGCATCACTGCCTGGAGTATCGACTACTTCTTTGGTGACGAACGCGTCAATCTCTCCGGTGTTAACATTGAGACTAACCCGCACATCTTGATCGCGATCCCCATAGTCTCTGCGATATGCTGCCGCAAGCGCTTGCTCAACCGCTTCTTTGACGACTTCTTCGGGCAGATTCTTCTCTTCGGCAATAGTCTTTATGGCCATAACCAATTGTTTTAAATCTAAATCCATGTGTTTGCCTTGATCCTTTCATTAAAAAATCCGACCAATCTGGCCGGAGATTTACATTTCAACATTGTTAGTATATATCAGTTGAAACACTTATGCAAGGACTGGTAAAATAGCATGAATGAGCAAAAAAGTACGGAGACTATTTATCGGGTTTCAGCCCGATAATTACAAGATATTTCTTTACCCCGACACAAGAGCGATGATATTCCACGGCAGTGTTGTCATTGACGGGCATAAACGTGGTCGTCCCAGTAAAAGGCTTACCTTGCATCAGAAAAATCTAAAGATATTAAACGCTACGGTATATTTATCTACAAAAAACGGTCAGGAAAAACTAATCCCCTCCCGAATTAACTCGCATAAAAGCTACGAAGAACTAAGATTACACTTCGATAAACTATTATACCCCGGCAAATATAGAATTGAGATTGATTTTGATGGTCAAATAACACAGCCCATGGATGGCATATACCCTTGTTATTTTTCGGATAAAGGGAAAGATAAGATGCTGATAGCTACCCAATTTGAAAGTCATTACGCCCGTCAGGCCTTCCCTTGCATTGACGAGCCTGAGGCTAAGGCAACATTTGAGTTATCTCTGGTTACTCCCTCCGACGCAGTCGTCTTATCCAACACACCGGTTGAAAGCCGGAAGTTATTCAAATCTAAAGACAATGAAGACAAGTTAAGGATTACTAAGTTCTTAAAAACACCCGTGATGAGTACCTACTTGCTGGCTTTTGTATACGGTGACATGGACTATTTGGAAAGTCATACAAAGGACGGCATAACTATCAGGGCATATGCGACTCCGAATAACGTTTCTTATGTGAAATTCGCGCTGGATACGGCCGTAAAAGTAATCGAGTTCTACAGTGACTATTTCGATATTCCGTACCCCTTAAAAAAATGCGACCTCATTGCATTACCCGACTTTTCGTCTGGTGCTATGGAAAATTGGGGATGTATAACTTTCCGAGAACAAGCTCTTCTTGTGGATTCTAAGAAAACCAGCCTTAGCAGTCTACAGTACGTAGCATTAGTGGTTGCGCATGAGCTTGCCCATCAATGGTTCGGCAACCTGGTGACAATGAGATGGTGGACTGATCTCTGGCTAAATGAAGGTTTTGCCAGTTGGATGGAATATTTTGCCATAGATCATTTGTATCCCGAGTGGCAGATGTGGAGCGAGTTTATAGTTAACGAACAAGAATCCGCCCTTAAGCAAGATGCTCTCATAAACACGCATCCGGTCGAGGTAACAATTAACCATCCTGACGAAATACGGACTATTTTCGATAATATCAGTTACTGCAAAGGCTCAAGCGTCATCAATATGCTTTATCACTATCTTGGTGAAGAATTTTTTCGAGACGGACTGAGACATTATCTTAAATCCCACTCCTATAGCAATACCGATACCGTTGATTTATGGGAATCTTTGAGTCAAGTTTCCAATAGGCCGGTCAAAGATTTCATGAACTCCTGGACAACACAGTCTGGTTTTCCTGTTGTTACAGCTGATATTGACTTGCAAGCAGGTAATATTGCACTGTCTCAAAAACGTTTTACTCTAACGCCTCACCAACATCAAATATCCGATCAAGATAAACCAGTAAGTAAACTTGACGATCAATTATGGCCCATCCCGCTTGGATCGAGTATCGCTTTAAGCGAAGATACACTCAATAAATCCTCAGGTAATTTTACTTTTGATAGTAGTAAGTCGGATGAAACCCTGTTACTTCTAAACTCTGGTAGCAACGGTTTCTTTAGGACGAGTTACAGTAACGACAAATATCAGGAGATTCTGCGTAAGTCTCTTTTGAATCATCGCATAGGCACAGAAGATCGAATTAGAATATTCAATGATTCTCTCGAAAACGCCGTTAACGGCTCGTCCCCTACGACAAATTTTTTGAGCTTAATCGACTCCGACAAAGGCGAAGACAGCCCTTTTGTTTGGGACATCATAGCATCAGGCCTCGGGAGCATAAGGTCGGTAATGGCCGATGAAAGCTTACGAAGTTCTATGCAACCTTTTGTAATTAAAATTGCCAAGGAGCAACTTGATCGCCTAGGTTGGGAGGCCGGGAAAAATGAGTCTCATTTTGATACATTACTACGGCCCACTATTCTATCTTTAGCTTCGATATCTAAAGATAAGCCCGTCATATCCGAAGCCTTCAAGAGGTTTGCTAAAATAAACAAAGATTCGTTTATCGACCCGAATATACGCGGCGTTGTATACGTTACGGTAGCGAGAGAGGGCGGAATTAAGGAATACAATAAACTTTTAAACCTCCACAATACGACCAACAACAGTGAAGAAAAAGTAATTTTATCAGCAGCTCTGACAGCTTTTTGTACACCTGACATTATCAAGAAAGCACTGGAACAAATTGATGGCCCGAACGTAAGACCGCAGGATGTATCATATTGGGTGGCATACAGCTTTGCCAATCGTTTTGCGCGTGATGCAACCTGGGAATGGTTTAAAGACCACTGGACGTGGCTCAAGAGCACGCTCGGTACAGATTTAAGTTTTTCTCGCTTTCCGATTTACTGCGCCAAGTCGTATGGTGATGAACACTTATTGTCGGAATACAAAAATTTCTTTGAACCTAGAATGGAACCCGGAATCGAGAGAGCATTTAAGCAAGGCTGCGAAATAATAGAGTATCAATCGGCCTGGAAAAAGCGAGATCTTGATGCTATTTTAAAATTCTTCCGCTAACTCACAGAAAAGCTGCTACCGGACGATAACTTAAGCGGTGCAATGGACAGAGTCCAACGAGTTTAAGAGCCGATAAATGCTTGGCGGTACCGTACCCTACGTTACTGTCAAAACCATACTGTGGATAGAGCATACTCTGATTTTTCATGTACTCATCTCTAGCAACTTTAGCAATAACAGATGCTGCGCTAACGCTTGCGACGCTGAGGTCGGCTCTGACAATCGCTTTACTCTTAGCAATGCTTGACAGATAATTAATGTTGCCGTCGACTATTAATTGGTCGTATGAAACCGAGATTCTCTTAACGGCTCTTTGCATAGCCAATCGTACTGATGCCGTCAGCCCGAGTTTATCTATGATTTTAGGACTTACCCAACCAAGCGCATAGGCATCGGAAAACTGAAGAATCTGAGCGGATAATTTTTCCCTTTGTTTCTTGCTTAAAAGCTTAGAATCAGTAAGACCATCAATTGGTGACTTTAGAATAACAGCCCCTGCCACTAGAGGGCCGGCCCAACTTCCTCGTCCTACCTCATCTACGCCGAGAATAATCATTTGCTCGATTGTACCACCAAGTCACAACTTAGGATATGCCAAAAAACCCAGCAAAATATTAACAATAGCAGTCTATAATGTAGTAGTCATAATGCACGATAAAGAATTAACGGTATCTATTGTCATACCGGCCCATAACGAAGAACGGCTCCTCGGGCAGTGTTTAGAGGCCATATCAAGACAAACCGTAGTGCCATATGAAGTTATTGTCATCAACAATAATTCAACCGATAAGACAGTCGATATAGCCCTTAATTACGACTTCGTAACACTAGTTAATGAACCCCGAAAGGGACTTCCTTACGTCAGGGACACTGGGTTCAACTACGCCACTGGAGATATTATCGGACGAATCGATGCCGACACAATTATTAGCGATAACTGGGTAGAGACTATTTGCAATATCTATCAAGATAGTGACGTTAGTGCTATTACCGGATCTATTCATTATTACGATGCTCCACTGTCAAGCATTATCGACAGAGCTGATCTTGTCTGTCGTAAGTGGCTATACTTTTCGCAGCATCGGTACCCTTACCTGTTCGGCAGCAATATGGCACTTAGACGAAGCTCCTGGCAAACAGTTCAACATGAAGTCTGTCAAAGCAATAATATACATGAAGATTTAGATTTAGCCATACATCTCAGTAAACACGACATGAGTCTTGGGTTTATTACCGAGCTCAAAGCCGGAGTATCGGGTAGGTGTATTGACGTCTCACCGTTAGATTTTATTAGATATGTAAGTGCCAATCTAAACTCGTACAAAAGTCACGGCGCATTAAATAGATTATCGCTTTATCCGGTCGTTGGCTTAGTGTTGGCGTGTTATCTTCCGCTGAGACTTTTATACAGAAGTTTCGACGATAAGAGTCGTAAGATTTCGCCTATTTTACTGCTTAAAGAGCATCGTCCGGCTCGCCGGAATCCTGTTTTATCAATACAATAGAAACGGTTTTAAAAAGATCGAGATAATCTAAGCTGCATTCTTGTGTGCCGCTAACGCTGCTTCCGCTTTCGCTTCGATCTTGGCTTCCTCTTTGGCTTTTTTGGCAATTTCTTCTTCTGCAGCTTTAGCGACTTCTTCTTTCAGTTTTTCCTCTTCAGCCTCGGAAGCTTCATCTTTTATAGAATTTACTTTTTCTCTATCAAAATCTACGCCACTCAATCTGGCAGCTTTTCCTGTAAGGCCACGCATATAGCTTAGATAGTTCCGGCGTACTTTGCTTCGTTTGGTTATCTCAACTTTAAGAACCAGGGGGCTGTGTAGCAGGAAGCTTTTTTCTACGCCCACGCCACTGGCTATTCTTCGAACGGTAATGCGGCTGGTGTGGCTATTCTTCCGATCCGTTCGTATGACAAGTCCCTGAAAAACCTGAACACGTTCTTTGCCGTTTTCTCGAATCTTTTGGTGCACCTTAACCATATCACCGCTTTTCACATTAACGACGGCAGCTTTTTTGAAACGCGCCTCAACCTGTTGAATTACCGATTCCATATCTATTCCTGACTTACTATTTATACAAAATCTTACACGATTATCTCTATAAACGCAAGTAGTCTCGACTTAGCCTACAACTCTATATACTTCTTCTAGCGACGTAATGCCAGATATTGCTTTTAGCACCCCATCTTGAAGCATGGTTAACATGCCATTATTGACCGCCTCTGCCTCGATTGCTACCGTCGTTATATCATTCTGTGGAAGTCTTAAGATTTTTCTCACACCTTCGCTCATCTGTAGTTGTTCCCGAATAGCTAACTGTCCGCTGTAACCAAACGGGTTTGAGTCTGATTTACCCGGTCTATAAAACGTAATTGAAGTTAAATCCGGAATATTGGTTCCGTCGGGCAAGGAATTAATTACCTTGGTTATTTCCGCCATTAAGCTATCGTCTGGTCGATAAGGAATCTTCGTACTATCATCAAGACGCCTTATCAGACGCTGCGCCATTATAAGATGGATTGCAGAGGAAAATATTGGATTTATTCCTACGTAGTCTATCAGTCTCGTCAGCGCAGCTGCCGCCGAAGAGGCGTGAAAGGATGATAGTACCAGCTGACCGGTTAAAGCTGCTTGAAGAGCTGTTCTAGCCGTATCTTGATCACGAATTTCTCCAACCATAACAACATTCGGGTCTAGCCTTAATATTGCTTTGAGTTTATCGGCAAAACCTTGCGTACCTTCGTCACTATTGACGGGAATTTGTACGACCCCGTCAATATAGTATTCGATAGGATCCTCTAGGGTTATTATTTTTCTCTCTTCGGTATTAAGAGTGTTTATCAAGGAGTAAAGAGTCGTAGTCTTACCGGATCCGGTCGGGCCAACGACAAGCACCATTCCCGAGGGATGATTTATGACATCATCTACAATCTTTCGCTCTGATACACTGAGCCCCAGCTTATCAAGTTTCATAAGCTCTAAACTTATATTAAAAAGTCTCATAACTACGTCCTGCCCATATGCCGCCGGTATAGTTTCAACTCTTAGATTAACCGTTACACTCTCGCCGTTTAGCATGTTGTAAGTTTTGTTAATATGACCACTTTGGGCTTCAGCAGCGTTCACCGAAATATTAGACGCCGATGCTATAGAGCCCATTAGATTGTGGTATTTCTCAAAGCTAAGCCTTGCAATAAAGTGCAGGACTCCGTCTACTCTTATTCGAATTCTGGCATAGTGAGAGCCATTTTCAAGATGAATATCCGATGCTTTTAACTGATATGCCTGCTTGACTAGATAAGCTAAAATGTCGTCTGGCCTAACCTGGTCCAATATCGCGGATATACGATCAATTAAGCTACTACCACGACCGCCTGCCAAGTTGACGTCTTGATACACTATTTTTGTCGGTGGATCATACAATTTCATGTAGTCATTGAAGCCGGTAACAGATATAATCGCATAAGATATTCGTTGATCCGTAAACCGGCTTCTTAAATTATCCAGGGTTTGCTGCGAGGTTGTGGTAGTTATTCCAAACTGAATATTGCTTTGGTCGGCAGCCAAGGGAACCACTCTCTGCTGATACATCTCGGGTATGCTTAAAAAGCTTTTGTATAAAATTTTATTGTCAATTTTTGATGTATCGACATAACTCAGTCCCAACAAACCGGCACGTCGTTCGGTGGCTCGTTCTTCGTCGTATCTAGCATCTTGACTCATCGCACGTACTATTATAACCGCTTAAGTTTAAAAAATCTCTCTCTGAATTGATAAAGTGTAGTAGCATTATTAAATAATGGCGACAGAAAGATTACTGATATTAATAATTCACAACGTCAGGAGCACCCATAACGTCGGTTCAATGCTAAGAACCGCTGACGGGTTAGGAGTAAGCAAAGTCTATCTTACCGGCTATACCCCCTATCCTCAACATAAAACCGACGACAGGTTACCTTTCTTGGCAGAATCAATCAATAAGAGGATCACAAAAACATCTTTAGGCGCCGAACATTACGTTGACTGGGAGCACTGCGTCGATATATCAAAACTACTCAGGGAACTTCATAAAACAAAGTATGAAATAGTTGCACTAGAACAATCAAAGCGGTCAATACCGGTACATGACTATAAGGCTCCGGATAGAGTCGCCTTAATAGTCGGAAGAGAGATAGGAGGAATCGAATTAAGTATACTCGATTCATCCGATGCTATCATCGAAATTCCGATGAAAGGTAAAAAAGAATCTTTTAATGTCTCGGTAGCTGCTGCAATTGCATTATTTGCAATTCGGGCTTAATAACAAATTAAAGTTGCTACTACAACATAATTAACCAAATACGGACAGCAATTAGTCACGTAGTATCCTGAAGTTACCAAACTAATCAGGAGAAATACTATGAGAGCTATACGCTGTCCGTATTTGTATTGTACCAACGTAAAAAAGAG
>DAHXLE010000011.1 GCA_027371825.1 Candidatus Saccharimonadota bacterium | reverse complement strand
AGTCATTAACAATTAAACTGGAAAGGACTCAGCGAGAATTAGGTTACCACTACTAAATACTGCTTAACCTTACATGAGTCATTTCGGTAACAGTTTATTTCTATCTAACGCGATGATGCCACCCAATTGATCAGTTTTTGGCGACCTTAAATTTGTCTTTGGCATGAAAAACGATGGTCAGGACAAAGAGCATTGCCAAGAATATTAGAAATACCGAGCGGTCTATCACGCTAGCGGCGATAATGTTAGCGCTCGATATATGATGAAGCTTTCGGCTGAATAATAAAAATGATTCCCTGATGCCTATACCCCCCGGTGTCAGGGCAACGAAAAGAGCAAAGTCAGCTGCACCGGTATATGTTATTGCCTGGCTGATATGAATGCCGCTATTTATGCTGTGGAGTTCGATAAAATATATTGCAAGTTGTAATATAGCCTGTAAGATCGTGGCCATCAATAAGTAGATAAGTTTTGTTAGTTTCCAATCAATGCTTTTTTCGACAACTTTTTTTCGTTTTTGATACAACTGGATAACACTGAAACTAATGATCACAACTAATATGCTTGCAACTAATGTCTGCCACCAAGGTCTATTACATACTAATAGCAGGATGGCGCTCACTAAGCCGTAAAAACCGTAATATAAAAGAGTAACGAAAATATATTTTTTAACGCTAAGCTTGTGTTTTCTGTTCAAGTAAGCCCCCCGGACCACCGGACCGCTCTGACCCGGTATAAAAAAATTAACAAGCGTGGAGTAGGCACTTAACAGAGTATTCTCGCTGGCCGATAGCCCTATTTTGCACAAACTTAAACAAGCTGCCAGTATCAGGATATTCGACATAAACCACAGCAAATATAAACCGATTAATAGAGCTATGGTATACGGCGATGTTTGTCCCAGCTTGGTAATAAGATTGGTATGATGTGAAATGTAATATACAAAAAGAGCAATCGTTGTCAGTGCTAATAGGACCGTAATTATTATCCGAAAGTTTTTCTTCATTTCTACTTGCTTTAACACCTCATTATACACTTGCTCTGTCTTAATGTTGTCTGTGTGAATCGATAAAATAAGGAATGAGCCAAGAAACAAGCTGGGGTATAATGAAGAAGTTGATGTCAGATTCCAAAACACTAAAAGGCTACGTGCTAAGGATAAAGTTGTGGCTTGAAAGCAGGCGGTTCTTCGTCTGGACGATGGTTTTTTTCTATTTTGAGTCGATCTGGATGGCTCTGTCGGCTAATTATCCTCAGGCATTTGACGAGAACTTCCACTTCGGCTTAATAAAGATATATGCCCATTACTGGCTGCCTTTTTTGACTTCTCAACCTCCGAATGCGGCTGCTTACGGGGCGGTTGCGCGAGATCCGTCTTATCTTTACCACTATTTGATGAGTTTTCCTTACCGGCTAATATCGGTGTTCATTCATTCTCAAGCCGGGCAGGTTATATCTCTCAGGTTGATAGATATTGCTCTATTTGGCTTTGGTCTCATCCTCTTCAGAAAAGTTATTAAGAAAACTAGAACATCCGACGCTTTAACGAATATTAGCATTTTCTTGTTTATCCTGATTCCTATCGTTCCCCAGCTGGCAGCCCATATTAACTATGATGATTTAATTTTTCCGATGACTGCCGGTATGTGTCTGTTAACCTTTCGTTTATATGATGAAATTAAATCACACAAAGTTAATGCAAAAACTCTTTTGTATTTCTTATCTCTGGGGTTTATTGGAACACAGACAAAGTATGCCTTCGCTACTATTTTTGCCGGCGCTATCGTGTTTATTTTATTCTCCGCATACCGGGCATATCATCACAAGCCTTGGAAAAGCATAACGAAGCCTCTAACCAGTAGTTGGAAAAAACTATCAATAATCCGGCGGTTGCTGTTGGCGACTTTATTGGTGATTAGTATCGGGTTGTTCGTGCAAAGAGACGGACTTAATTTAATAACATACCATACTTTTACGCCTAACTGTTCTAAAGTAGTAAGCGTTTCCTCTTGCCAGCAATATGGTCCGTGGGGTGCCAACAATCGTCGGCACAGTCGAATAATCAACAGTCCTCAGCCCGTTAAGTACGAAAACCCGCTCTTTTATCTTGGGTCATGGTTATATTGGATGTGGTATCGTTCATTCTTCGCGATCAACGGGCCAAATGCCGGGTATACAAATTATCCTCCCCTGCCACTTCCTGCCGTAGCGGCTATAATGATATTTTTGGCCGGTATTATAACTTTCGCAGTACAACGTAAGCGGATATTTAAGAATAATCCCTACCTGATATTTTTCGGCCTGGTGGTAGGATTTTATGTCATAGCCTTAATGGTCGACGGCTACGCTCAGTATAGATATACCGATGTCTTGGTAGCCATGAACGGACGTTATCTTCTGCCGATACTACTATTGGTAGCAGCAATTGCTGGCAGAGGTTTTTCGATTGCTCTTAGGTACAGACCGGTTCGTAAGGCTATGATTGCCTCCTTGGCGGTCATCCTTTTCCTGGAGGGTGGAGGGTTCTTAACGTTTCTTACCAGAAGTAACGCATCGTGGGATTGGCCAAACAAAATCGTCATTAATGTCAACGATACCGCCCGGAAGATAATAAGTCCGGCTATACTGAAAGGGTCAAAGTCTGTGCACTCCGTTATCCGAATGTTTGATTAACAGCCCCATCATTATCAATCGGCGCATCTTGGATTTTTACCTACGACTATTTCGCGATTCTGTCGAGGTGGTCTCTTTTAGCAAGCTCTAACGTTTCCTCTAAAAGTAACCTGTTAATACGAATTAGGTCGGCTATAACTCCTAACGTAAAGGATATAAAGGCGGCCGTCAATAGAACGACACCGCTAATAAGAGACTGCAAATGGTGCGCACCATAGGCTGAATGGCTAGTAAACGTCAGATACACAAAATGAACAAAAGGCAGTAAGCCGACAATCAGGAAAAAGCTGCCAAGAGACATGAACAGCGTGTACGGTTTATACATAACAAACGCCCGGATAATAGTGAAGCTGGAACGACGAACGTGTTCCCAGGATGAGTTAAACTGACGGGATTCTCTCAGCTTAGGATTTGTCGGGATAGGGACAACAACTATGGCTTGCTTTTTATGAGCTGCCTCGATAGTTGTCTCGGTTGCCCAGCTGTAATCCGCTATCGGGTTAAGTTGTATGGCGGCGTCTCTGGTATATGCCCGAAAACCACTTATGGCGTCGGGAATATTGGTCCCGGCTACTTTATTTAAAACCCAAGTACCAATTTTTTGGAGAAACTTCTTAGAGGTTGAGAAGTGATCTATTTCCTGAGTGTTTCGATCCGATATAACAACATCGGCACGACCTTCAAGTATTGGCTTAATTAGGTCTGGAATGCGCTCCTGTTTATACTGATTGTCTCCTTCGGTTAGGACGATAATGTCTGCGCCAAGCTCGAGGGCCCGAAACAAACCGTGACGAAATGATCTGCTTAGTCCTTGGTTTTTGGAGTGATGTAAGAAATGTTTAACGCCAAGCGATTTTGCAACTTTAACGGTTTTATCGGTTGAACCATCATCTATTAACAACAGCTCAATTTTATCTATGCCGGCAATCTTTTTTGGTATCGTTTTCAGGACAAGCGGTAAAGTAGCCTCTTCATTGAGACAGGGTAACATTATAACTAACTTCAAAACGAACCTCCTAAGATCATAAGTTAATAAACCCCACTGGTTGCTATTATATGCCACAAACCTGCAGGGTTGCTAGGTGTTTTTAGGTATAGGACTTATTCCGACTCTATACTGTTTCGATTTGTTGACGTTTTAAAAACCGGTGTTTATTCTTGTTCTAGCTCACGAATACGCTCGTGGTCAAGTCCGAAATAGTGCGCGACCTCATGCCATATAGTATGACGAACGTTTTTCTTAAGTTCAGCGTAACTGTTGCTCATATTCTCCAGAGGAAGCTTAAACAGAGTAATTTTATCAGGCAAGAGTTTAGTCTGACCGCCTCGCTTACTTAACGGTACGCCTTCATATAAACCGAGCAGAGTCTGGTCGCCTCGCAGTTTGAGCGCCGTACGCTGGTCGGGACTGGGCTGATCTTCTGCAATCATCGCGACGTTATTAAGTCGGTTACGGTATCGTTCGGGGATGGCTTCAAGCCCGTCCGTTATAATTTGATCAAATTCTTTCTGGGAAACTCTAAACACAGCCTTATTAAAGCATAAATTTACAGTTAACCCCCAATATATCCGCCGCTAAACTGAAACAAGAAATATGTCCAAAGTATCGCGGATAGAGCTACTGTTAATGTGAATAACGAATTATGCTTTTTGAGCACGGAATAGACCATTAAAGGCAACGGGAAGGCCATTAAACAGTACCGTTCGAATCCTCCAAACTGTCCTCCGATCACCGGGATGAGAATATAGAAAAAACAATAGATTGAAAAGCTTTTTCTTTTACGCCACCAATATATAACACCCGTTAGAAGAGCGGCTATAAATATGACATGTAAAAAACTCAAATCACCGATCAAAGATCCAGCTGAATGAACCAACCAGCCGTGTTTTTGTTGAGCTGTGATAAATGCTAGCGGTTTAGAGAAGCGAACATTCAGGTAAATGCTATAAGCCAAAATACCGCTCATGCCTACCGCGGTAGTTATTAGTGATCTCCAAATGCCCATTCCTTCTTCGAGGATTATCATCGCTACCAAAGCTATAACGAGTAAACCGTTGACGTTCGTTAGGCTTAAGAATGCCAGCATAACTCCTGAGAGCAGGTATCTGTGAGTAAAACCATAGTAGATTGCTCCGAGAGCCAAGAAGGCGAAAAGGCTTTCCGTATAGGCCGCCATAAACCATATGGCCGATGGAAATAAAATAAAAGGCAAAACAGCTCTGAGCTTGTTATCGGTGTCGGTCAATTTAAATAACCTACTGGTAATTTTTATATAGTAGTACACAGCTCCTACGAAAGCGGCCCAGGAAATCAATAGAGCACTATAAAGGGGTGAGCCGATAACTAAGTGCACCAGATAAATAAGAAGAGGATATAGGGGGAAGAAGTTGGCTAGGCGTATAGAACGGTATCCGCTTAGAGCAATTGAAATGTAGTTAGCTCCATCCCAGTTCGCCAAAAAACCGAGGCTCTTATTATGGCCGGCAATATAGTGTGCGACAGCCAGGTTATTCACGGCTACAACCTTGTTATTTTCGTAGGCCAATATTACCCCTACGGCAATCAATAAACTGGTTATCATAAGCGATAAGGCCAGGTTGTTATTAAATACCCGCTTGGATATTTTTAATAGTCTTTGTTTTAGTCGCTTAAATTTACCTAATTTCATGTTTTGTATCTATCAGTATACACCGACTAAGCCTTGATAAGTCCACTGCATTTATACGTTTTTCGTTAATATCTACAGGGTGTTTTGAGCAGACATTAAAGTAAATATAAAAATAAGATAACGATATAACGATTGACAATAGCACCGACATTCGTTTACAATTCAATCTAGTGAGCACAAAGACAATAAAAGACACCAAAAAACCTATCGCTAAACACGCCGGTTTCAGATTCTTTGAAGCGGTGGGAAGGTATTCCGTGCGTTTCCGATGGATAGTATTAATTGTCTGGTTGTTGGGCTCTTTGCTTATTGTCAAGAACCTGCCTTCTTTAACCTCGGTAACTCAGTCAAGTAATTCGTCGTTCTTGCCTACCAGTGCACCGAGTGAAAAGGCCGCAAACTTAGCGTCTGTCTTTGGGCACGCCAATACACCGGCGGTGCCGGTAATTATTGCTAATAACAGTGGCACGCTGACTGCATCCGATCAGCCTACGATTACAGCCATAGAGAGTGCTCTGAAACATACGGCTGGCGTAGAAGCAGTAAAAGATCAGGGAAGATCGGTCAATTCTAAAGCCGACGAACTCGTAGCTTTTGTACAGAACAATACTAACGTATCGGCCACCGTCATCGGAGCTATGCGAGACTCAATTGCTAAGGTAACTTTGCCCAGTGGAATAGAGGTACATTTAGCAGGCGATTTGGCGGCGTCATTCGACAACGCCAGCAAATCCGGCAGCACCAATACGCGTCTAGAGGTTGTATCGGCGCTATTTATTATTGTCCTGTTGGTGTTAATTTTCAGGGCTCCACTGGCTCCACTAATCACACTACTGCCCCCTCTGATAGTGGTATTAATATCGGGTCCCATAATAGCCGAAGCAAGCCATGCCGGACTCAAAGTCTCTTCGATCGCACAACTACTATTGACGGTGTTGGTTCTGGGAGCCGGTACTGACTACGGTCTGTTCCTGATCTTTAGGGTCAGAGAAGAGCTTAATGCCGGACATGCTGGTCGAGAAGCTGTAATTAAGGCGCTTGGTAGAGTGGGTGAAACAATCAGCTTTTCTGCCGCTACTGTCATTGCGGCGTTATTGTCACTGACGTTTGCGAGCTTCGAAATATACTCTGATCTTGGTACTCCCCTGGCTATTGGCATAGCACTTATGTTGTTGGCTGGTTTGACATTATTGCCGGCTCTTATAGCTATATTTGGTCGAGCTGTATTTTGGCCATCGAATATTCATAAACCAGCCAAGAAAGCACGACTGTGGGGAAGGATTGCCGTTAGGGTCGTAGGAAAGCCATTGCCGACTCTTTTGATAGGCCTGGTAGTATTCATAGGTTTAGCGCTCTCAATCAACGGATATTATTCTTCGGGGTTTGGTGGTACAACAAGTGCCCCGGCCGGCAGTGATTCAGCCAAGGGTAATGCTATGCTCGCCAAATATTTTCCAAAGACGTCAGCAAACCCGACAGAAATTGTGTTTACTCTTAATCGGCCTCTTTGGTCTGACTCTACTCCCGCAGTTCTTGCCCAGAGTAAATTATCTTCCAGTACAGTCTTTAACCATGTCACCGGACCGCTCGACCCGAACGGCGCCAACCTCAGCGGACTCTTATACCAAAAACTTTACCAAACGATCGGACCGGCTGCAGATTTGAGCCCCATCGAACCAGTCTCGCTTCACGTGCCTCAGGCTGTTTACCAGGAATATCGGGCAACCTCGGACTATATCAGCAGTAATGGTCAGACAATTCTTTTTCTGGCTAGCCTAAGCGCCGGAAATCCGGGAGGATCATACGCGATGTCTCAGACTCCCGCCATGCGTGCCATAGTCAGTGGTGTAGCTAAAGACATTCACGCCGTGGACTCCGGAGTGACCGGTGAGGCACCGGCCCTATATGATATCAGTAAAATCTCTAATAGCGATCTCAAGAAGATTATCCCGATAGCTATCATAATAATTGGCTGTATTCTAGCTATTCTGATGCGCAGTTTAGTAGCTCCTATCTATTTGATTGTTTCGGTTGTCTTGTCTTATTTGGCGGCACTTGGTCTTACGGTACTTGTCTTCATTAGGATCAGCGGAGATAATGGCATCGTATTTCTACTGCCCTTTTTGATGTTCATTTTCCTCCTGGCTCTAGGCGAAGATTACAACATATTAGTAATGACCCGGATTCGCGAAGAAGCTCATGGTCTGCCCCTGAAACAGGCCGTCACTAAAGCCTTAACAACTACCGGGACGACCGTTACTTCAGCCGGCTTGGTATTGGCCGGAACGTTCGTTATTCTGGCAATTGTCGGAGGTAGTGGAGGGGGAACGGAGATACAGGAGATTGGTTACGGTTTGGCTCTTGGGATATTAATGGACACTTTCTTGGTTAGGACATTGCTGGTCCCGGCTACGGTTATACTCTTAGGACGCTGGAACTGGTGGCCCAGTAAGCACGGGCGCTGGATAGACCAGGGTTAATGAATCCAAGACTGTTTTTAAGCAGTCTTAGTATTACGATCAGATCAGAATAGCGTTGTTGCTTTTGGTAAGATGGTTTGTCGTGTAGTCAAACATGCAGTCTATCCGTATGTTTATAAATTGACCTAGAGAGGATGAGCTAAGACCAGCGATCGATCGGCTTCTTCTATACGCATAAGCTCGTTATGTTTAGCGGTTCGCTCGCTTCTTGATAAGCTGCCGGTTTTAATTTGATCAGCTCCTGTTCCTACTGCCAAATGTGCGATACTCACATCTTCCGTCTCCCCGCTGCGGTGTGAAACTATCGTCCTCCAGCCGTTTGCTTTGGCAAGCTTAATGGTCTTAATGGTCTCTGTTAGCGTGCCAATCTGATTCAATTTTATTAAAATTGCATTGGCTGCTTTCATGTTAATTGCCTTTTGTAGTCGTTGTGGGTTTGTAACCAAAAGATCATCACCGACAAGTTGCAGATGCCCGAGATCGTTTGTCATGGTTACCCAATCCTCCCACGAATCCTCTGCAAGCCCGTCTTCAATAGAACGCAAGGGGTATTGGTTTGATATATCCGTCAAATAATCTATCATCTGTTGAGGATTAAGCTGACGTTGTTCTTTCTTTAGATCGTAGATTCCGTCATGATAGAACTCTGAGGCGGCAGCGTCAATGGCGTAGCATACGTCTTCTCCGGGACGATAACCGGCGGTTGTAGTAGCGCGAGTAAGAAGATCCAACATGTCGGTATTTTTAGAAACCGGGTACGTAAAACCGCCTTCATCGCCGACTGTTGTTGTGTTTCCGCTGGAGCCAATTTCGCTCTTAAGGGACTGGAATATTTCCGCTCCGATTTTTACTGCTTCGGCATAAGTTTTTGCGGAAACGGGAATTAACATGAACTCCTGAAGGTCCGCAGAGTTGCTGGCGTGTCGTCCACCGTTTAGAACATTCATCATAGGAAGAGGTAATGACTTATGCTGGTTGGATGCAATATCTGCGATGTGAACATAGAAGAGCACCCCCCTTGCATTAGCTGCCGCCCTGGCTGCTGCTAATGATACGGCCAGTATGGCATTAGCGCCCAATCGTGACTTGTTGGCAGTGCCGTCAAGATCAATAAGTTTTTGATCTACTAAAAACTGATCGTCGGCTGCCACGCCCTTAAGGCAGGCTAGTATTTCTCCCTGAACATTGGAGATTGCTTTGGTGACTCCCTTTCCGTTATAAGCCTCTTCACCATCGCGTAATTCTATTGCCTCGTGCGTACCGGTTGATGCCCCGGCCGGAACTGCTGCTCGTCCAAAAATTCCGTTGTCCAACCATACATCGGCCTCAATAGTCGGCTCGCCCCTTGAATCTAAAATCTGTCTAGCTGTTATTGAGGCTATTTTCATATCATCGTTATTGTCTCATACTTCTTGTGCTTTTTACATAGACGGGGTTATAATCTGTAGACGTAAATGGCTCTGATATATTTTTATGACTCTACCGAACTGGACAAGAAGCAGCTAAGCAGCGCGCTATCTCAAACAGATCATCACTGGGAATATATCCCGGATAAAATAAATACCGATAATACTGACCCAGAAGCTGAGGTTATTTCTGTGTTTATATCTAGTAATGTCAGCCGTGAAGTGATCGAGACCATGCCTAAACTAAAATTGATAGCATGCCGCTCTACCGGGTTTAACAATGTTGATCTTGCAGCGGCCGGCGATCACGGAGTTACGGTTGTTAACGTGCCGACCTACGGGGAAGCAACGGTTGCCGAATATACGTTTACTCTTCTACTGGCTCTGACTAGAAAGTTACCGGCTGTCATAAAAGCCCAGCAAGAAGAATTTACAACCGAGGAGTTAATGGGGCACGATCTTATAGGACGAACCATTGGAGTAATCGGAACCGGGCACATAGGGGTTAACGTCATTAAAATTGCTAACGGATTTTCGATGCATGTAGTGGCTTATGATGCATTCCCGAAAAAAGAGCTTGAATCGGAATATAATTTTCAATATCTACCGCTGGAAGACTTGCTTGAAACGTCTGATGTTGTCTCTATCCACCTGCCGTATATGCCCGCTACTCACCATATACTAAACAGGGAACGGCTTAACAAAATGAAGGATAAGTCCATTCTGATTAACACCGCACGCGGTGAGCTGGTCGAGACAAACGCCCTGACGCAGCTACTCGACAACGGCCATCTTGCCGGAGCCGCTATTGATGTAGTAGAAGGAGAGGCTTTGTTGAACTATCACGAAGAAACGATACTCTTAAGAAGCGACAGCCTACCTCAAGAGGTTTTGAACCACAGCGTTGAGATATCTATGCTGCAGCACATGCCCAATGTGATATTAAGTCCGCACAATGCTTTTAACACTACCGAGGCACTGGAACGAATCAACAACATAACGGTTCAAAATATTACGGATTTCTGGAATAACAATATCCCGAACAAAGTAGAGCCGGCTCGAACGGGAATAGGTAAACTTATCGTGATTCGACATGCCGAGAGTGAATATAACGCTACCGGAAGGTGGACCGGTATAACCGACGTGCATCTGAGCGAAAAAGGCTTTAGAGAATCGGCAGATTTAGGAAGAGAGCTCAAAAAAATCGGACTCTCCGTTGACAAGGCTTATTGTTCACAACAAGTTAGAACCAGAGAGACCCTCGAAGCGTTACTTGATTCAGCACAATTATTTAATGTCGAAACAGAGGCCAATGCCGCCATTAATGAGAGAGACTATGGTGAGTTTACCGGCAAGAATAAATGGGAAGTCAAAGAGCAGATCGGTGAAGAAGCGTTTAATAATATTCGTCGAGGTTGGGATGTACCGATAAAAGGCGGCGAGACACTCAAAGACGTTTATGAGCGGTGCGTCCCTTTTTATAAGCAAACAGTTTGGCCTCAATTAAAAGCCGGTAAGAATGTTTTGATTGTAGCTCACGGTAATAGCATCAGAGCGCTTACTAAGTATCTGGAATCCATAAGCGACGAGGACATATGTAAGATTGAGATGCCCTTCGGTGATATCAAAGTCTACGATCTGACCGATGAGGGATTGTCAAAAAGCTGCTTTGTTCAACACATTGATTCCGCCGATCCTATAACATCAGACAAGAGCGTGAAATAACGTCTCAATTATTTCTTGAGTGACCGCTTGAACCGACAAAGACCCGTCTATCTCGTGCAGTATACCTAGATTTCTGTAATATTCTATGACCGGCAATGTCTCGGTTCTGAATTTTTCCAACCTTAGCTTTAATGCTTCATCGGTGTCATCGGCTCTTTGCCCGCGGTCTTTTATTTGTTTAGCCGATCTAAATCTTTCCCAGACTAAATCTTCGTCAATCTTTAAGTATATGACCCCCTTGATTGGGTGATGTGAATCATCTGCTGCTTTTAAAATAGATGCTTCCTCTCCGTGCATCCTTCCTAGGGAGCTGAGAATTAGGGGGCATGAGTTATATTCAGGCCGGGAGAGATACGGGGTTACTTCTTTTAAATAAAAATTTGATGGAGCTAGATCGCCGCTGTCGTAGGTCTGACTAATATCTTTAGGTACGTCTGTCTGACTGCGCAGTATCTCGCCTCCGCCGATTACTTTGCCGTTTAGCAATGCGGCCAGAATATCGGCTTGGGTATCTTTTCCGGAGAATGGTCTTCCAAATAGGTTGAGAGATCCTTTGCCCAGCCAGGACCCGACACTTTGTATTTTATCGTTCATAAATCTTACTTTAGTATAACATCGATCCAAACCGATTATATGATCAAAAATAATGTTCTTTAAGGGTATTGGTTAATATGTGGCCATGCTCCGAGTATCCTGTTTATAAATACGGTGTCGAACGGGCGCATGTAGACTTCTGATGGTTTGCACGGTGGCATTAATAGGCTTAAGCGAGTATAATAAGGGTCGTAAAAAAATATAAATAAAAGGCCACAATAATGTATAACTATATAAAATTCTTCAAAGAAGTTTCTATTTCTGATGTACCGGAGGTAGGAGGTAAAAATGCATCGCTTGGAGAGATGTACCAGTATTTAGCGCCTAAAGGAATAAATCTTCCCAACGGATTCGCTACAACCTCGAGTGCTTACTACTATTTTATGGAAAAAGCCGGCATTAATCAGGCGATCAAAGAATTATTGAGTGATGTCAAAATAAAAGATGTCAAGGACTTGGCGGTTAGAGCAGCCAAGATCCGAGCTTTAATTATAAAATCTAAATTGCCGAAGGACTTGGAGTCGGAGATTATTCGAGGATATAAAGAACTTAGCAAAATATGTGGTCACGATAAGCTGGTAGTTGCAATAAGATCATCAGCCACAGCCGAAGATTTGCCAAACGCCTCTTTTGCCGGTCAACAGGAAACCTACTTAAATATAAAGGGCGAAAAGAGCGTACTAAAAGCTACCAAGAAATGCATAGCTTCTCTTTTTACCGATCGGGCTATTGTTTACAGGATCGAGAACCACTTTGATCATATGAAGGTAGCTTTATCGGTTGGCATACAGCAAATGGTTGCAGTGAGAGCCAAGGCAGCCGGTATAATGTTTACGATTGATACAGAGTCGGGTTTTCGTAATGCCGTTATAGTGACTTCTATTTACGGGCTTGGCGAGAACATAGTGCAGGGAAGAGTTAGTCCGGACGAATTCGTAGTGTTTAAACCGACCATGGCTATTCTAAGGCGACGAGTCGGCGCAAAAAAAATGAAAATGATTCCTACATTCGGTAATCGCACAAAAAATATTCCCGTGTCGGTAGAGGATCAAGACAAATTTGCTATAACTGACGAGCAGGTATTGACTCTAGCAAAATGGGGAATGGAGATCGAGAAACATTACGAAAAACCTATGGATATGGAGTGGGCTCTTGATGCGGACGATAATAAATTATACATTGTCCAGGCTCGTGCCGAGACGGTAGCCTCCCGCAAGAATCCCAATGTTGTCGAGGAGTATAAGCTCCTTGAGAGTGGCCCGATTATCACCAAAGGGACAAGCGTTGGCAATAAAATCGGTGGCGGTCGAGTCAAAAAAATCATGGACATAAAAAATATTAGTGACTTTAAAGACGGTGATGTTCTGGTTACTGAAATGACTGATCCGGATTGGGTTCCTATCATGCAACGTTCCAGCGCAATCGTAACAGACAAGGGGGGACGAACCTGTCATGCCGCTATAGTATCCCGTGAGTTGGGTATCCCTTGTGTTGTCGGTACGTCCGACGGAAGCGATAAACTTACTGACAATGAAAGTGTCACGGTTAGTTGTTCGGAAGGCGATGAAGGTACGGTTTACAAAGGTCTCTTAAACTTCGATGTTAAGCGTACGGACATTAAGAATTTGACCAGGCCGAAGACTAAGATAATGATGAACGTCGGATCTCCCGATCTAGCATTTCAGTACTCAATGATACCCAACGATGGTGTTGGTCTGGCCAGAGAAGAGTTCATCATAAACTCTCATATCAAGATTCACCCTTTGGCGTTACTGCATTTCGATAAACTTACCGATCAAGATGCTAGGTCTCAGATCGATCAGCTAACGCGAGGATATAAAAACAAAGCCGATTACTTTGTAGACAAGCTTGCGGAAGGAATTGCCACTATAGGTGCAGCATTCTACCCGAAGGATGTAATTATACGGTTTAGTGATTTTAAGACTAATGAGTATGCCAATTTAATCGGCGGATCACAATTTGAGCCCAAGGAAGATAATCCTATGATAGGCTGGCGAGGAGCCTCCCGCTACTATTCACCGGCGTATAGAGAAGCCTTTGAACTAGAGTGTCGTGCTATGAAAAGAGTTCGTGATGACATGGGCATTGTTAATGTAAAAGCCATGATTCCCTTTTGTCGGGACCTGGAAGAAGCTAAAAAAGTACTCGATATAATGCGTCAGGCAGGTTTGAAGAGGGGCGAAAATGGTTTTGAAGTTTATGTCATGATCGAGATCCCTAGCAATGTCATACTGGCTGAACAGTTCTCAGAGTTATTTGACGGTTTCTCAATCGGCTCAAATGACCTTACGCAATTAACCCTAGGAGTAGATAGAGATAATCAGATGGTTGCACACGTTTACAATGAAAATAATCAGGCCGTCAAGGAACTGATCGAAAGGGTCATAAAAGTCGGCAAGAAGACACATACTAAGGTTGGACTCTGCGGTCAGGCACCCTCTGATTATCCTCAGTTTGCCCGTTTTCTGGTAGAATGTGGCATAGACAGCATGTCGTTAGCTCCCGATACGGTCATAAAAACAACCATAGCTACCCTAAAGACTGAGGAATCTCTGTCAAGATCCTAACAAAGCAAGTACTCCGGCTCTTTCTTGAGCCATAAAAGGTCAAATTGTTTCCCCCCGGGCCACCATATACTCAAACCTTAAGCAAAATGGGTTTCGAATTAGGTTTGAATGTTTCCGATATACCATTCAGCAAATTCATGCCATGCATCGCGACGAGTTAGGTAGCGCTCAATAACTGCTTTCTCGCCCTGTTCAAAAACTTCAGCGATAGTCTTTCCATTGTCGTAGTCTAGCGCGGTAACTGTCATGTTTGGCGATCGTTTGTTTTTGCCACGTGGTTTATCAATAATTTTTCCAAAAATGTCGTTTTTAAAAACCTTTATTATGTTCCCGTCGTAAAACGCTAAAAACTGATGCAAGATAATTCGTCTGTTGTTTATGCCTCTCATCAGTCTAATGAAGTCCTCTGGTTTAAACCATTGATTAACCGACTTCATATAGGGTCCAGGGAAACCGTTGATGGCAGGAATGTCCCACGAGTCATCACTCACCACCACCGGCTTAGATAAACTCTCATATGCTCGACGAGCCTTATCTTGCACGATAATGACAGGATCTTCACTCTGGATTTCATCAATTTCGAGAATCATTTGCTCAACTTTAATTTTGAATTTCGAACAGACAGTCTGAGCTATAATCATTTTTTCTTTATTACTGGTTGCAAAATATATCGTATCCATTAGCTAAATTATATATAAAAAGGCGGCATTTCTTAGAAAAAATGTCGAAAATGTTTTTGACCAACGTGTTTAACGATTAAAAATTGGTTGAGCATATTAGGATTAAAGTGGATTGCACCCATAAAACTTCGTCAACTATCAAAATACAATTGCTAAAGATATCTCTAAACGGTTTACTAAAAATCGGTTCTAGTCTCAAGATACTAAACCGGCATTGTATCGATCAAGGAATATGGTTTTAAATGTCATGAAACTATCGTTTATAATCGATAGTCTTATGTCACTCAGAAGGTTGATGACAAAATATTCGTTGTGGATCGATGCTAGAGTTGCCGCGAGTATCTCTCGGGCATTAAACAAATGGTGAACATAGGATCTCGTAAAATGTGTGCACGTATAACACGAACAGTCAGAATCAATCGGCAGCCGGTCAAGCTTAAAACGCGCATTCTTAATCCCAATTCGTCCGTCGTATGTATATAACGTACCGTTTCTTGCTTGTCTGGTCGGTGCCACACAGTCAAAAGTATCTATGCCATACTCTACTCCGACAAACAAATCTTCCGGCCTGGAGCCCATGCCGAGAAGGTGCCTGGGCTTAGTATCCGCAAGGGCAGTGTTTACCCAAGTGAGTACATCCGGCAACTCGGCGGCTTCGAATGTTCCGCCTATGCCGTAGCCATCAAACGGTAAGTTATTCAAGAAATTCGCGCTAGTTTTTCTTAATTCTTCGTTTCGTCCACCTTGAATAACTCCAAAGAGAGCCTGCAGAGGTTCGTTTTGTTGTGCATGTATGGCATTTAACTGCTGATGTTTTGGTATACAGCGCTCTGCCCAGGAATGTGTTCTATCCATTGCCGTTTTTATATATGATGCACTGGCTAGTGGGGAGGTGAGCTCATCAAACGCCATGTGAATATCAGCCCCGATTTTATGCTGAAGCTCCATTGACAACTCGGGAGTTAAGAACAAATTAGAGCCGTCAAGATGAGACTTAAAACTAACCCCCTCGTCACTGACATTAGCCAGTTGTTTGGGGCTATGGACGGCCGCAGTTGGATCACCTTTTTTGCTGTGGCTGGTTAAATCAATACCCTTTTTGTATGCCATACCGAGGGAAAACACCTGGAATCCACCACTATCTGTAACAATCGGACCATGCCAGTTCATAAACTTATGGATACCGCCGCATGCCTTGATGGTGTCACCGCCCGGCCGGAGCATCAGGTGATAGGTATTGGCTAGTACGGCTTGTGCGCCGGTGCTTATTATTTGTTCCGGCGTTAGAGATTTAACGGTAGCATTCGTGGCTCCGGCGATAAAAGCCGGTGTAAAAATCTTACCGTGAGGAGTTTCTATGGTTCCGGCTCTGGCAAGTGTGCCGGATAACTTATGATTGATTTTAAAGCTGAAACCCTTGGTCATTCTGATCTTTCCTCTAAGCCGGCAATATCTTTTATGAACATAGAATCACCATAACTTAAGAAGTTGTAACGCTTTTCTATGGCGTAGTTATAGGCTGACTTTAAGTTATCCCATCCTGCAAATGCTGCCGCCAGCATGAGTACACTAGACTTCGGTGCATGAAAATTTGTCAGGAGTCCATCTACCAGCTTGAATTTATAACCCGGATATATAAATATATCCGCATCTCCCGAGATCTCTTCGCCCGATCCGCTCATGATCTCTTCGGCGGCGTATTCTAGGGTGCGAGTTATGGTTGTACCGATAGCTATAACTTTCTTACCATTTTCTTTAGCTCTTCGAATAGCACCGATCGTGACGGCAGGAACAACGAAGTATTCTTTGTGCATGACGTGCTGTGCCAGGTCATTGGTTCTAATCGGCAGGAAAGTACCAAGTCCAACGTGTAGTGTGGCGTAAGTGACTACGACTCCTTGCGCAGTCAACTTATCAATCACTTCGTTGGTCAAGTTTAAGCTTGCTGTTGGTGCTGCGACCGATCCCTCTTCTTTCGCCCATATTGTCTGATAACGGTATTTGTCATCCGGTTCAGCATCTCGATTTAGATAAGGGGGCAGGGGTGTTTGGCCGTTTTTGTTGGCGACCTCCAGCAGAGTAATCCGAGAACTTATCAATATAACGCCGTCATCTAAGACTTCTGTAACAAATAACTCGGTTTGATCCTCGGTTAACAAAACATCACCGCGATTTATGTGCCCCCGGTAAAGTGCTTTATGTATATGCCAGTTATCCTGCCGGCCGTGGCTTTCTAAAAGTACCAGCTCACGTTTAGCAAGGTTATTTTTTTTATGGGTAATTATCCTGGCCGGTATGACCTTAGTATCGTTTAATATAACTACGTCACCTGCCGATAAATAATTTGTGAAGTCAGCATATACTCTTTCGTATAATTTTCCACTAGTTCTATCCATAACCAGTAATCGAGCATTGCCGCGTTCTTTTGGCGGATGCAATGCAATTAGCTCACGGGGCAGGTTGTAATTAAAATTATCTGTTTGCATATCTCGGTTGGTTTTAGGCTAATTTTAGTAAAGTACCGATCAGATAATAACAGATAAAACCTAAAAAATACTATCTAGCAGTACGCCATTTTTTGAAACCCTAGGATCGGTACATAGATTTCTGTTCCAGCAACATGGACGACGTTTACCGGAGTTGAGTTTAGAAATGGCAACGTTAATACGGCGAGAACGCGTCTTTGAATTTGGCGTTGAACGTATCCATCTTATCCACTCCCATCTTGACATTGTTGTGATGTTTTGCCATAGCTCGCGCGCTTTAGGTGAGTACGACAAAGCTTCTTGAATATCTGCGGGGATTACGGGTTCAGGCCAATCATTTATCGGCTCGATGACTGTTTTTGTCGACGAACCTTCCAAAATTCCCAAAGAATCGAGAAGTTTTTTATCAATCAAGAAGTAATGGCTGAACTTACCATCTGGTTCAAGCGGAGTGACAAAAGACACGTTGTTGATGGTGGCTCTTACCATGACCTGTCCTCGGGAACTGAGTTTTTGACTAACCGTCTTTGGTAAATGAATCAAGTAGACGCTTTGAATCTTCTGTAACCGAGCCGTAAATGTAATATTTTCATGCTTCTTATTGATCATTAATATATTTTACCATTTGACTCTTAAGACGCGTTGTTCTGCGGTAAAATTTATCTACTTGAATTGGTGCTACTTTGTGTAGGATAATACCACCCGACTAACGTCGGTAATAGTCGTAAGTATGAATGGAAAGTGCCATGACGCTAGATCACGATAAAATATTCGATTGGGTGGAATCGGAGAATCAACTACTACCTGGGCAAGAGGATCAACAACCAGGATCTGATTCTGGTATTGGTTCTAGGTACGAAAATCCAAAAAATTCAATTGATACACGTGACAAGATCCGTTTTGTTGTCGGAGAGGCGATAAAACGAATGATTGATTATACGGCGGATAATGTTTTAACTCCAACCGAGGCAGAAGCTGTTGCCGGTAGTTTGTCGAGCTATAATTACGTAGTCGTACGCGTTAACGCATCTTGCGAGGAGCTTACGAAACAAGATACTTGGCTTACCAGGGAAGACTTCAGGGCCGTTGAAACTAAGATCAGTCCACATAAAAGAAGTGGGGTTACTAATAGAATCTGGGGAAGGCTGGAGAGAAACTACCGCATATATACCGATGCAAAGGGTCGGTTAGACAACAAGGATGATGACTGGTCGGAGGATCGTCTGAATCTGTACGAATCCTTAGCTCGTCCATACCGTAAATATGAAGGACTTTTCGATAAACAGCGTAGGCTGTCTTTAACCGCCCTTCAGGCTCTTTTTGAGAACGGTAGCCTGACGTCCATGTACCAAGTTGGAAAATCATCCCTTAAACTCGTCGAAGCAATAATTAACGAAAGAACCCCCCGGCAGATACCTGATAATTAACGGCTTCCGCGTAGGAGTCTGATGCGGTAGTAGCTATGCATCGGGCTGCTCAGACAGATCGAAGCATCTACTAAAATCAGATTCAACTGACCCCTTTTAGGGATAGTCATTTATTCGTTAGTGTATACTTGGGAATGTGAAATTTATCCAAGTCAACGATACCGTTGATGTCATAGCTATGATCAGCAACAAGATCAACGACGCCTTAAAACGGGGTCGTGTTTTTTGGCTCGTGTCGGGAGGGTCTAATATATCGATTGAATCCGAAGTCTCCAAGAAACTAGATGATCATTTGACCAAGAATTTAAAAATAATGTTAGCAGACGAGCGGTACGGGGAATATATGCACCAGGCTTCCAATTACCGACAGCTGATTGAAGGCGGATTCAGGATAGGCAGGGCACAGTTCATTCCGGTTTTGACAAAAGATAAATCGACACTTGGTGATACGGTCAAACTCTACGCCGAGAGGTTCAAAACAGCATTGAATGATAGTGACTTTACTCTAGCCGAGCTGGGCATGGGCGGTGACGGACATATTGCCGGAATACTACCTGGTTCACGGGCTGTAACCTCTGAAAATTTAACAGAAGGATACGAAAGCGGTGCACTGACGCGCATGACTTTAACGGTGAAGGCATTGGTAATGGTAAACGAGATATATGCCTGTGTTTTTGGTGAAGATAAGAAGGAACAGTTGCAGCTTCTTTACGAATCGGATATGGAGTATGCGCGGCAACCTGCTCAAATTCTTAAGCTCATACCGAACTCATACGTATATAATAGTTATATTGGAGGGTCTACATGAAAATAGCCGTACAGGGTTTGGGCAGAATGGGTATGCAGATTACGAGGAAGCTGGCTGAAGACGGTCACTTTGTTATTGCACATAATAGAAGTCGCGAACCAATCGATGAAGCCGTTGAACATGGAGCCAAGCCGGCTTACGATAAAAAATCGGTGCTGAATTTATTCGGAGATGATCAACCGGTAGTTTGGATCATGCTACCGGCTGACTTAGTCGATGGTCAAGTGGATGAGTGGCTGGATATCCTGCCCCACGACAGCATAATCATAGATGGAGGTAATTCGGATTTTAGAAAAACCAAGCTTTTAAACGATAAGATTACCAATAAAGGGTCACATTTAATTGACATAGGAACAAGCGGCGGTATATGGGGTTATCAAAACGGTTTTTCGATGATGTGCGGTTCTGATAGTAAAGAGTATTTTGATGTAGTTATACCGGCTCTCGCAAGTCTTGCAAAACCGGAAGGCGCCTACCAATACTTCGGGCCAAGCGGTTCGGGTCATTTTGTGAAGATGGTTCACAACGCTGTCGAGTATGGCATGATGGAATCTCTGGCAGAAGGATACCATATCTTAAAAGAAGGTCCTTATAAGCAATTAGATTTAGGGGCAGCAGGCGAGGTCTGGCAGCATCACAGTGTAGTAACGTCTTGGTTGAACGAACTCTGCCGAGATGTCTTAAAAGAGAATCCTAACTTAGATGGGGTAGACGGGTACGTTGCGGAAAGCGGTGAAGCACGCTGGACTTTAGAACTCGCAAACAGTCTTAATATACCTATGCCCGCTATTCAGTCGGCATTTGATGTTCGCGTAGCGTCTCAAAACGGTAGCATTAACTTTTCCACCAAGTTGCTAGCGGCTATGCGTAATAAGTTTGGCGGACATAAGATCAACAAATGAAATCAAAGGAACTGGAACCGGCCGTAATTGTCCTGTTTGGAATAACCGGTGACTTGTCACAGCGCTATTTACTGCCGGCTCTCTACCACCTGTTCAAGGATAAAGTACTCAATGAAAAGTTCGAAATACTAGGACTAACCAGACAAGATCTGACCGCCAGCCAGCTATTTGAGAAGGTCGAAGTTTGTATATACGAAGAGGATAAAATTTGTGATGCCGAAGCTCTTAAGGCACTTAGACAACGCACGACTTTAATGACGTTTGATCCCACGAAGACCGAAGATTACCAAAAGCTTAAGGCCAGGCTTGATAACAATGATCATGAACGGGGGAGTTATCTAAATAGAATATACCAACTCTCGATACCGCCGAATATTTATAGTACGGTTATGGGCAATCTTGGTGCATCGGGTCTTAATATGCCCTGTGCTGACAAGATACATACCACCAGGGTTGTAATTGAAAAACCTTTCGGCCGTGACTTTGATACAGCGAGAGATTTAATAGACTCAACTACTAAAGTATTTGATGAGACACAGATTTTCAGGGTAGATCATTATCTGGCCAAAGAAACAGTCCAGAATATCCTGACTTTTAGGATGAGTAACCCGATATTTTCACAAGTCTGGAACGATAAGAATATAAGCTCAATCGAAATTAATGCTCTCGAGTCGATAGGGATAGAAGGTAGGGTTAATTTTTACGAAGGCCTAGGAGCAGTTCGTGATCTTATCCAAAGTCATTTAATTCAGCTGTTGACGCTCGTTACCATGGAACTACCTGAGAAGGTTGATGATTCAGAAGACATTCATGCAAAGAAATACCAATTGCTAAAGGGAGTACTTCCAATAGATCCTAATAACGCTCTCAGGGCACAGTATGAGGGATATTTGGACGAAGTGGGTAAGGCGGAGTCGACGACCGAAACATACGCCAATCTTGACCTAAGCATCGATAATGATATGTGGAGAAATACTAAAATACGTCTTGTTACCGGTAAAGCACTCACAGAAAAGCGCACGGACATAACCATACGTTTCAGGAGTCCAGCCGATAGTAATGCTAATGTTTTGGTTCTTAGAATTCAACCCAACGAAGGTATTCATATGGAATTTTGGGTTAAGCGTCCTGGATATGTACACCAGCTGGAGCGCGCGGTCATGGACTTTTCTTACCAATCGACGTTCGGAGAGACCAACCACCCCGATGCCTACGAAAGAGTGTTGGTTGACTCCATTCGCGGTGACAACACGCTGTTTGCAACCGAAGAAGAAGTACTTTTATCTTGGAAGATTATCGACAAGGTGCTCAATGTCTGGGATGCCAATAATGATGGTATGTTATCGTACAAAAAAGGCTCCACCGGTCCTGCCGTTGATCAACCCAATCGGCGTTCAATAATAGTTATTTAGCCCAATTTGCCACTAAAAGTTAGTATTACTTTTGGACAAAAGTCAGCGCGTAACCTACCTTTCCGGCTCGGCCGGTTCTGCCGATTCGGTGTACGTAATCGTCGTAAGTCTGAGGCGATGAATAATTGATGACATGTGTTATGTCCGCGACATCCAGTCCACGTGCGGCAACATCGGTAGCAACCAGAATTTTTATCTGATTATCTTTGAATTTTTTAAGAACTCTTTGTCTTTGAGCCTGAGATTTGCCTCCGTGAATGGAATCAGCAGAAAATCCTCGTCCTATCAATTCGTTTGCTAACTTTTCAACACTTCTATGGGTATCATCAAATACCAACGTTTTAGCCACCTTCTCTTGTAAGAGTAGGTTGTGCAGTTTATCGACTTTGTCGCCGGTGTCCATGTAATGTACGATATTTTGTTCAACATTGTCGCTAGTGTCGCCGGTTTTAACCGACACGTATACAGGATTCTTTGAAAATCCGTCTATGATGCCTCTAACTCTGGTATCCAGCGTAGCGGAATAATAAAAACATTGTTTTTGGTCCATTGTCTGTCCTAATATTTGCCGTATATCGTGAACAAATCCCATATCGAGCATTCGATCAACTTCATCCAAGACAACTATATTACAATTTGTTAGCACAAGAGATCTCCGCTCTAAATGATCTTTTATGCGCCCCGGGGTACCGATAATTAATCGCGCATCATATCGGAGCTCTCTAAGTTGTGCGCTCATAGATGTGCCACCTATCAACAGGGCACCGTTAAGCTTACTGCCTTTGCCTATGCTACGACACTGCTCATCGATTTGTTGAGCCAACTCTCTTGTCGGAGCTATTATTATCGCTTTTGAGTTTGGTTCTGACAGTAGTCTCTGTAAAACCGGTATGGCAAAAGCAGCGGTTTTACCCGTGCCGGTATTGGCCAAACCGACAACGTCCTTACCGTCAACCCCTGCAGGTATGCACTTGTCTTGAATTGGCGACGGTTGATTGAAGCCCATTAGGGAAAGGTTGTGCAGTATTAGCGGATTTAAGTTAAAGTCCGCAAATGAATGTTCGGGAGTATATTCCGTATTAGTGATTGGCTGGGCGGATCGAATGAATTTCGACGGGTGAATGTAGTCTTT
Organism: Candidatus Saccharimonadota bacterium; assembly: GCA_027371825.1. Taxonomy (GTDB): domain Bacteria; phylum Patescibacteriota; class Saccharimonadia; order Saccharimonadales; family UBA4665; genus JAJZNU01. Next base: position 28,273 of record DAHXLE010000011.1, on the reverse strand, counting down.
TTTGATTTTGCGACCTGAGTTGCGGCTACCGCCGGGTTGCGTTCTGTTATTACCACCAAAGCGTCTCTGATTGTTTTTGTACATAAAAAATGAATCCTTTATTTAGAAATTAGTAATTCGATTGTCTGCAATGAACATCGAATCTTTAATTACTTTTCGGATTCATTAGAAACAATAGGACAATTTTAGCACATTATGATGAATTATGCCATAGGATCTGTTGTTTTAATGATATATTTTAATCTTCTTAACCTAAAGTCTTGATACTCCATATTCTGCACTTAACGGATGGTTTAAGAATTTTTACGTTTTTCTATACGACGACCCCTAATGTGTAGTGCAACAATAACAATAGCCAAAAGCACAACAAGCGTTAAGGTGATCCATATATATGCTCGAGCCGTACGCAGTATATCGGAGCCATAGCGGGCGCCGATGCTTAAGTAGAACAATATCCAAAGAGTTGTTGAGATAATCGTACCGATTACAAAAGTTGTGTACTTAACATCTGAAGTTGCGGCAAAGATCGTTATTGGTATCCTGAGGCCGGGTATATGGCGACCGAATATGATCGCCCAGATACCATACTTATGGAACATGGTTTCAGCCTTGTTTAAGTGTCTTTTGGGGAGGAAAATGTACTTACTTATCTTGGTTAGAGCAGCTTGTCCCCAGCGTTTAGAGATAAAATATAATACACTGGACCCGCAAACAACCGCTATCAAGGCAAGGATGAATGCTTCCCAAAGTGTGGCGCTGTGAGATTGCGATAACTTGAAACCGACATATCCGAGGATGGCATCGCCTGGAACTAGAATGGGCACGCCCATTTCCTCTAAAAAGAGCAGCAAAAGCGGCGCCAATACTATATGGTTGACTATAAAAAGTTGAATCTTATCGGTATATTTGTCGATAAATAACAAAATGTAATGCACACAAGTATACTAACCTTTAATCATTAAGTAAGTCGATAAAAAGTCCAAGAAAATGACACTTTATAAGTTATAAAACAATATCCTGAATAATAGCTGATGACAGTAGCGCCACGAGATTAATCAATAGTCAGTAAATCATCAGCTATATTGGTTAAACTTTATTAGCTTTTTATGGCGAAATATAAGATTAAAAGTACTAGATTTATCAGTCGTCAAATTCTGCTTCTATGTATTCACCCAAAACATAATCGGGATAGGATAGAGTTTGTTGCGGGTCAATATGCGGCCATTAGCTATAGGTCGCGAGGCAGGTATTCTGCTATGCGTTGCTTTTCTATAGTAAGCTCACCGAATCATACCGATGAACTTTGGTTTGCCATACGCGTAGACGGGGATTTTACTACGACATTAGCCGGGCAAAAAATCGGCTCATCAATTTTGCTCAGGGGACCATTTGGCAATTTTGTTATCGATGATCAATATGATAGAAATGTAATTATGCTGGCGGGGGGGATTGGCGTAACTCCGTTTATGAGTATGATATTAGACTCAGCCGAAATTAAACGACCCAATCGGTTAACGTTATTGTATAGCAACACGACACAGAATGACGTGGCCTTTAAGGACAGTTTGGTAGAGCTGGAGCGGATGAATGACAAGTTTAAGGTCGCCTTTTTTATATCTAACGGCGATATAGATAAACTTAAAGGTACTCGTGCTTTAAGGGGTAGGATTACCGAATCGCGGTTAAATCAATTGACCGGAGAAAACTACAATCGCTTCACGTTTTTCATTTGTGGCCCACAAGGGTTCATTAACGGCATGAAAAACATACTAGAGCAGCATGGCACCGAAACGGATAGAATCGTCACAGAAGAGTTCCTGGTCGCCGGTAAACTTTCAGACTCTTTATTACCGAAAGATCAATCTGCAAGGATGGTATATTTTTTGAGTGCCGCATCTTTAACGATCGGAACGTTATTAATAATGGGCATGGATCTAGTCAGAGCTGTGCCGAAGTTAGCGGTAGCGTACTCCACGCATCAAACTTCCAATATATCGAGCCAAACACCTAGCGCTTCACAGTCAACACCCTCGAACGTTGCTCCTGGCTCGACTTCCCCGAATACTTCTACTACTACCCCAAGCTCCGGCAATAGTTATAATTCTCAGTCTTCTGGTACGCCAACTCCAACTACAAATAGCGGTTCAGTCCCTGCGCCGACCGTCTATCAACCCCCTATAACGTCAGTATCATAGATGAAAATATATCAGCGTAACTTAAGAGCAATGAACTCCGCCATTATCTTAACGGTGGTAACAAAGAAAGACTCTAGGCGTATCGATCAATTACTAGACCAATTGACGGCTCGTATTGGTGAGTTCGAAAGGCGTTTCAGCCGATTTTTAAACAACAGCGAACTCAGCAATTTTAATATACGGGCAGGAAGACGAACGACAATTAGTAAGACTTTTATGGAAATATTGACAACCGCAAAATCGTTAAGCATTCAAACCAACGGACTGTACAATCCTTTAATCTTACCAGCTTTACAGAAGGCCGGTTATAAGGGCAGCTGGCCCAACCCGGGTAATGAGATAAAGACACTAAACTTCAGTGATCGAGCCGTCCTACCGGCAACTAAAATAGATATTGGTAGATTTTGGGCACAAATACCTACCAACACCGCCGTCGATTTCGGGGGATTAGGCAAAGGATACTTACTGGATAATCTTGCCGATTATCTATACTCTCAAGACGAAACTAGTTTTTGGTTATCTCTAGGCGGAGACATTATTTGTAGCGGGCATGATATTTATAGTCTACCGTGGGATATTGCCGTACAAGGAGCGTTAAACCAAGGCACAAACGTTGCGTCATTCTCTAATAACAGAGGAAGGAAATTGGCGGTTGCAACTTCCGGTATAACCAAGCGTAACGGCATTCATAATCATAAAGCATGGCACCACATCATTGATCCGCAGTCAGGCGAACCGGCCGCAACTGGCGTTCTTACGGTGTCGGTTACGGCGGATAAAGCCGTAATAGCCGACGTATATGCCAAATGTATCGTAATTGGCGGCGAAGAAATTGCTACTACTTATAAAGAAAACCGGATAATCGAGTCGTTCGTAGTACAAGCAAAAGGCAATAGTACAAAAGTAAAGATAATCAAAGGATAGATCTGCCATGTTACTGAGTAGTATTGTGCCTAATTATCATATGAGCGTTGTTTCCAGCGTACTCAACGTTGCAGCTCAGAGAGTAGCAATGACGTGGCCGTGGTATGTTGTAAGGGGGGCGGGATTCGTAGCCGCCGGTTTATTATTTCTACTAATGCTTTCTGGTATAGGTCAGGTCACCGGAGCTACCTATAGATATATTGAGCCGGTAAAAGCATGGGCTATCCATAAATCGATGGCAATCATGTTATGTGTTTCAATCGTGGTACATGTTAGTTTTTTGCTGCTGGATCACTATATATCTTTTTCTCTAGTACAGATACTTGTTCCGTTTGCCTCTCACTATAACAACGGCACCAAGCTTGCAGGTATTCCTCTTGGTGGAATCGCGGTAACGCTCGGTATTCTAGCTTCATACGGCGTAATCATAGTTGTCTTAAGCTCGCTTGGTTGGATTAATACGCGTAAAAAGAAATGGCACAAACTGCATTACTTAAGTTATGTTGTGGCATTTTTTGTGTTTTTACATGCGCTGTATATTGGGTCTGATCTTAAATACGGTATTTTTCGTCAAGCCTGGATAGTACTGGGCGTTATTCTGGGGGTAGGCGCTATCTCTAGGTTATTAAGAGCAGGCACCACCCGGGTAAGGTAAGTAGCCGACGATAACTTTTTCTTTAGAGTTACTAATCAGCAATTAATCGTTTGATAGCCAACATGTATGCTGCTTCAGTTAGATTATCCGCGTTTGAATTATTAACAATATCCGTGACGTTTTTTACGGCCTTGGTTATATAGCCGCTTAATAGATGATTAACTTTTGATTCTGTCCACTTTTGATTTTTCTTGTTCTGTAACCATTCAAGATAACTAACAACAACGCCTCCGGCATTGGCGATAATGCCCGGTAAAATTGTCACATTCTTTTGAGATAGATAGTCTAAAGCTTGCTTGCTAACGGGTCCGTTGGCCATTTCTATAATGTAGCGGGCTTTCACTTGGTGCATATTACTATCCGTGATTGAATCTTCGAGTGCCGCCAAGACCAGCACATCAACATCTAGTCCTATGATATTGTGCGGCTTTGTATATTTTACTGTTTGACTACTATAATTTAAGAACTGCTTACCGCTGTGTTTATACTTCGCTAAATCCAAGGCTTTTAACCCGTCTGGACTATATAGCGTAGCCGAAGAATCGCTTGCTCCAATCAATTTCCAGTTAGGGTGCATAGTTTCTGTCGTCACGGCAAAGTATGATCCGACATTACCGTATCCCTGTACGGCATAGGTTAACGGCAGCTTACCCCAGTCGTCGATTTTTAAAAGTTCTGTTAGTGCAATAACGCCGCCCCTACCGGTGGCTGCATCTCTGCCCAAACTACCGCCAGCTTCTATACTTTTGCCCGTAAAGCTTGCGCCAGAGGTATCGCCACTCAGCTTCTCGTACTCATTGACCATCCAGTCGATTATCATAGGGTTGGTGTTTACGTCGGGTGCCGGGATGTCTTTATCGGCACCAATGTAGGGATACAAGTAATCAACGTATTTGCGGCTTATTTCTTCTAGCTGTTTGTTGCTTAATGTCTTTGGATTGACAGATATGCCTCCCTTACCTCCGCCTAACGGCAAGCCCATAGCTGCCGTCTTAAGGCTCATAAGAGTCGCTAATGCTCTAGTTTCATCTAAGTCTACATTCGGATGAAACCTGACGCCTCCTTTGTACGGTCCTAACCTATTATTGTGCTGAATCCGGTAAGCTTTGAAGATTGATCCGTCGTCGAGAGTAATATTAAATTTATGCTCAGCATTCATTTTTAATAATGAAGCAATAGTCTTGTCGTCCAAGCCTAACTTCTTACCCGTTTCTTTAATTATACTTTGAGCTGATTCGAGCATCGTTTCTCCTTTTAAAATTATATTGTTCGTGGCTCTCCAGGCACAATATCACGCTAGGCGTAGCCTGGGAAAAAGTCCGTTTTAATGTTGTGCTTTTCTACGCCCAAACCAGATAGTATATCCTGCATAGCTTCTACCATAGTATGCGTTCCTGAAATATAAAAAACCCTTTCACGATAGTCCGGAACCGATTTTTTAATGAGACTCTCGGTTATATATCCCGTGATCGTATTTGGTTTGGTAATAGCAGCGTTCTTACCGGTTATAGCATAGATTGTTTTGAGGCCAATCTTGCTTCTGGCCTCTTCAAATATGTTCCGGTAAGCTATGCCGTCTTCAGTGCTGGAAGAGTAAAAAAGACTTATTGATCTTTTGTCGTTTGTGTCGATAAGGTACTTGATCATGCCTCTAAAGGGAGTTATGCCTATTCCCCCGGCTATAAATACCAATTTTTGGTGAGGGTCTTTTGGTAACACGAAGTCTCCGGCAAGCTGTGAAGCGACTATAAGCGTGTTTGAGTCTGAATCTAACAATGCTTCTTTGAAACTACTACTGTTATCATAAAATTTAATTCCTACCCTAAGATCAGGCTCGGTTGGCGACGAGGCTAACGTAAAATATCGACGGCTGCCACGGGAATCAGCATTACCGTGCTGAAGCGTCCATTCCATATATTGACCCGGTTCATAGGCGAATTTTCTGTCCGGGTTAAATATAAAATCTGCGGTATCGGTGGCAACTTTAATTTTCTGCTTTAGGATAGGGAATAGCTTAGTTTTGGGACTAACGATGTACGCAAAAGCATTTCCTATAATCAGCGATAGTTCTGGTGTCGTATAGTAGCTGAATATATGAACTTGGGGTGGCAGGAGTGCTCCGACAATAGCTCCGTACCAGGCTTGTTTTTTGACGGTTGTCGGTGAAGTGAGCGGTTCGGTGAGCATTACAAAACCAAGGAAGAATATCGACGAACTCAAAATCATGTTATGCAAACTGCTAATGACACTGACTCTAGAAATTACCGAATAAAAAATCGTTGACGCGGTTGTTGCTATAAAAAAACTGGCAAGCATTCGCTCGCGTCGGATTTTCCGCATCACCAACAGGCCTCCGATCAGAACAAACGGTAACATGGCGGCCGTACCAACCCACCAGCTGGCTGTTTGTTTTGGCCCAAACGCTGTGAGTACGACCGCCACTGCCGCAGGATTAAATATATGCTTTTCCTTGATAGTTATAAGGTATTTAGAGGCCATCGCCAGTCCCGAGGCGGCAAGCAGAAATAAAATGTTATATCCAGTCGGATCCGGTGTAATTATAAGAGCCAATATCAGAGCGGTTATTAGCGAGGACTCGGGGTTAATGGGCGCATCCAATATATACGAAAAGGCTTTGTTGACTATCCAGCAAGTGGCTAACAGTATAGCCGAGGAAACAACAATATAAACCGGGTTATAGTGGAGAGAACCAAACACGCTTAGTACGAACGCAGCAAGCAGCAGACCCACTAGATAATACAAGAGCAGACGATACATGGTTATGCTGTCTATGAATTTGTCTAAAATTTTAAGCATTTTTTATTACATACCTTTCGAACCCGGTGGTATAAGTAGCTATTTTTTTATCATCAACCATATAGCCCTCCAGCCCCGGGATACTTTCTATGAATTTTATTCCTTTCCTGCCCATGGCAAATGCTGCCGTCGCAAAACGATCTGCCTCGTATACGTTGCCCGCTATAACCGATAAGCTTTTTACTTCAGTTATTTTTTGGTTTTTATTTTTTGGGTTATAGATATGTTGTCCACGGATATAAGTACCGGATGTGGCTACTCCTTCGTTGCTTAAACTGACTATTTTAATAACCTCATTTATATTAAACGGGTTTCGGATCCCTATGGCCCAAGGTTTTTTTTCGGAATTCGTGCCGCTTACTTGTATGTCTCCCCCGGCTTCTACGTAGAAATCTTTTAAGCCTTGCTTTCTTAATATGTTGGCGGCGTTGTCTATGGCCCAGCCTTTAACCAATCCTGAAGGATCTAGTTGTCCGTTATGGTCAATGTCAAAATAACCATTCGTGATTTCCTTTGTCTGTTCGCATAGTTTGAAGACATCCTTCATGCTTTTGCTCCATCGACTGGCTTCTAGACCGTTGTTGATCTTAGAGATCTCACTGTCGGATTTATATGTGCTAAAACGATTATCAATCTTCTTGAAGTAATTAAACACTTTGTCAAAAATAGGCTGTGATCCTCCATGCGTTATCTCTATAGTTATCGGCATACCCATTATTATCTGTGTTTGTGTCATCTAGTTATGCCCTTGACAATGCTGCCTGCAAGGATTGTGCAAATGCTTGCGATGTAAATGTCGCACCCGTTATTAATTGTATGTTGGAGCTTTGTGCTTGTATCGCCTCCTGCTGTAGGTAGGGTATTGCCTGGTCATTTATTATCACTGAAGTTGAGTGAGTATTTGGAAACTGTAAGAACTTTACCTTTGCAATTCTTCCACCAGATATAGTAACGGCTACTTGAACGTTGCCGTAGTAGGCATCTGCCACGCTGCCGGTGTAGGTGCCGTCCTTATAGCGACCGCTACTGGCGTGCTGTGGCGCAGCACTACTGCCGGTACTACTGATAGTGGATCCGCTTTTTGTGGTGGGCGGAGGTGAACTGCTTGCAATCAATGATTGAGGTTTTTTTAGAACCGGAACCTGATGACGAATACCGGCGCTATATATGACGAAAATTCCAAGGACCGCAAGTATCAGAACAAATTTCTTCATAACCATATTTGTAGTTCTCGTTTAATCTAAACTTTTGCTATTGTCGCATAATTTGCTGTGGATTTTCTGATGACATAGTCAACTTCTTGAGTTGTAGTACCGATGACCATGGCTTTCTTCCCAGTACAATTTAGACGGAAAAACACGATGGCCTAAACACCTTGTTCCTTAAGCTACGGGAAGGGTTATTGTTATGACCGTACCCTGATTCTCCGTGCTCCTAACCGTGACACTACCACCGTGTAAGTCAACTATGTCTTTAGCAAGAGGCAGCCCAAGCCCGTATCCTTTTAATTTTTCTTTATGGTCTTTGGTATTTTTTGATCTATAGAAACGCTCGAAGATATGAGGCAAGTCGATAGCCGGAATACCTATACCGTTATCCTCGATTATAATGACTGCTTTGTCGCCCTTTTTTGTGACTTTTATTTTGATATGACCATTTACGCTACTATATTTAATGGCGTTATCTAAGAAAATTGTTATGAGTTGATGTAAACTCTGAGACTCCCCTTTAACCGTGACGTTTTCTATTATTTCTTCGGTCTCAATATGTTTGTCGTGGATTCTGGAACTAAGCGACGACAGAACATCATTGGCTGTGTTCGCAAGGTCTATTGTCTCAGATACGGTGACAGCTTTGCTATCGTGTCTTGATATGTCGATTAGGTGATCAGTGAGATTCTGCAACCGTTGAATATCTTTAAGGTTATCTTGAAGTGCTTGTCGTAGTCGTGAAATGTCATTAGTGCCGCTCATTAACGTCGCTTCGGTGTCGGCTCTCATCGCCGTTAAGGGCGTCCTAAGTTCGTGGGATGCATCTGCCGTAAATCTGATCTGAGATTGATGAGCCTCTTCAATGGGCCTTAGTGTTCTTCTAGCCAGTACGTAGCTACCAATGCATGCGCCGGCCAATACTACAACATTGAAATACAAGAGATCTTCTTTAAGCTGGTTAGCTCTGGTATTATATTCACTCTTAGAGAGGCGGGTATTGTTGGTATACTCAGGATTGATCGTAACAATTTTAAGATACTGGTCTTTGAACCCTTCGGATAACTCTCTAGTTCCAAAATGATACAAAAATCCACTGAACAATAGGCTGAGCAGCATAATGCTGAGGACATACCAAAGAGTTAGTTTAATGGTGGCTGACTTAAACATTCGATTTGCCGATTCTATACCCGAAGCCATGTACGGTATGTATGAGGGGTGGACGCCCGGGAAACGATTTGTCGATCTTTTTGCGTAAATATCCTATGTAAACCTCTACGGTGTTGGGCATAATTAAGGAATCACCGTCCCAAACGTGGCTAATGATCTTATTCTTTGATAAAGTCTGTCCTTTATTGTGGAGAAGATATACGAGTAGTTTAATTTCTCTCGCGGATAGCTTTATTTCTTTACCGCTCCTTCTTACCGCAAATGATTCAACATTAACCTCCAGATCGTCTAGCTTAATATCGGGACCGATTGTTTTCGGGTTTCGTCTAAGCAGGACCTGTACTCGCACGATCAGTTCTTTCATCGAAAATGGTTTTGTTAAGTAGTCGTCCGCGCCAGATTCCAAGCCTGTTATCTTATCGTCAATCTCCCCCTTAGCGGTAAGCATTAAAACGGGGGTGTGTACGCCATATTCTCTGACTTTACGGCATAATTCGATGCCTTCGATCGAGCCCGGCATCATAAGGTCGAGTATGATCAGATCATAATCCGGATCTACGGCTGCTGACAGGCCGCTGTCGGAATCGTGTACCAGGTCGACGGCAAAATTATGTTGCTCCAAGGCGCTTTTAATCGCTCCGGCTATTCTATCTTCGTCTTCAATGACAAGCACTCTCATAGACTTAATTGTAGCGTATGTTATTAAGGTATAAATACATAGATGAAAAGAATGTTCCTTATATCGAGCATAATGATTGTAGTTTGCGGATCTTTATTGATAATGTCTGCTCATGTAATTGTATCAAGCTCTTTGGCGGATCAGGCAATAGCTTGTAAATCCAATCTTAACCATTCAAAAATCATCACAAGTGTTTAAGATAACCGTTGCGTTCTGTGACATAAGTATGCGGTCTGTAATTTTGTGTGATGTTGTTCGACGAAGTTTCCTGACCTGTCTAATTTACGGGCGTCAGACGATGTAGTCTTTAAACTCTCTCTTACTGTGCTGATCACATGCCGGTCGAAGACTTTTAATTATCTTTGCCCCCACCGCCACCGCTATCTCCTCCGCCACCTCCACTGCTGCTAGGTACAGGAATGTAAATCGGTGTAATTACTTTTTGAATTATGATCTGAGTTCTGGTTTGTACCTGAGGGGGAACCGGTTTTGCAATAACCTGGAAATCGGTGTAGGGGATAGCGGTGTAATTAGTGGCAAGCCCCACTATTCTATAAATGCCGGGCTTATTAAAGAGGTTGGGCCAATCGGCAAAGCTTTGGGTATATGAGCTACCTGGTCGTATGACGGTATTTCTTGGGGTATTGTGGCAAGCCGATGCCGCGGCGGTGTCATGAATTCTGACCCAAGAATTATTTACCCACGAATAGACATACAACGGTTCTTGCGGGCAAGCGTTAACAAAAGTTATGGGCAAGCTGAGATTATTTCTAAGTGTGTAACTGATGTTGTCTCCAACGGTGTATTGCGTCTTAGGCGTTGTTAATTGCAACTCGCCACTTGCGAAATTGAGCGTATTGACACGTCTGGTTTGCAAGACAACGGCAATGGCAAAGATCGATATTAATAATATGTAAAGCAGTACCCAGCCGATAAGTCGTTTAAGTTTGTTGCGCTCTCGAATCGTAGTCAACGGAACAAGGTCTGACATTATGCTCTACTCCTTCTTCGTAGGCGATAGATGATGGCAACTGCCACTGCGACGCCAAAGACAATCCATAATATTCGGAAGAGACCGTGCGTCAGGTCTGTTCCTAGATACAAGGCATGAAAGAAAACGAATATCATTGTTAGGTAGGCGAGGAAATGGAATAACTTCCAAGTATGCGGTTTTTTGTCAATCCATATAATAGAAGTAAGTATAATAGCCAGCACTAAATATAGAGCAAATACACCCAGCGCGACATACAGTGACCCCAGGTTATGGCCATCAATGGTGACTTGGCGGTAGTGTGATAAGAACGGTACAAGCACTTGGGCGATCGTGAATGGTACATATTTATCGAATAGCAGGGCAACGACGTGTATAACAGACGAAATTCCAAAAACATACGCAATTGCTTTATGTGTAGCCCAAGCGGTTAGAGGTTCCAAAAAGCGAAAACTGGCTCCTGTGATGAAACCGATACCGGATAACATCAACAATACCAGAGAAAAAGCAGCTACAAAGCCGGCGGCGCGAGTTATATACCATGGCCAAGAAGCTTTCGCCCGGGATTCAAGTTGTTTAGTAACGGTCGGACCTTGTGCGGGGCTTACTATAATATTTGGTGAGTCTTTTGCAGAGAGGGCGGCGTGATTGGTGCCCGAAGACGTAGCGGCAGCTACACGAGTCCCGGTAGAATAACCGGCAAGTAGAAACAGCGAGACTAAGCCGACGGTTAGGAGTATTTTATGCATAAATAACCTTCGGCAGTATACCGTTACCAAAACTTCGCATTTCGGTCTCTCCTTTAAAATTACGAAACTGTAGTAAAGCCGATGCAATGCCCGCCTTTTTCAAAAAGCGCATACCTTTATTACTGCCCAATATTACGGCGCAGCTGGCCAGTACATCGGCACGAAGAGTAGAATCGTTATCGCAAACCGTAGCCAACAGAACATCCGTATCAGCCGGAAGGTGTGTTCTGGGATCAATGATATGATGCCAGTGTTTGCCGGCGTGTCTGCCTTGATGAACGGTGATGCCTGATGTCGCAATTCCTCTGACGCCGGGCAGTGACAGCGTAGCGATATTCTTAGAGGAATCGTCGGCACTCTGAACCGATATATTCCAAGGACGGTCACTAGCGTCAACTCCTCCTAAGGCAATATCCCCTCCAAAAGAGAACCAATAGCCCGAGATGGTCCCTGGTAAACTTTTTCGTAGTTGATCGGCTAAATAACCCTTACCACAACCCCCGAAGTCGATTGCTGTCCCGTATGGAATTTTTGCCCAGTTATCGCCTATCTCAAGACGATCAATCGTAACAACAGCTTTATCGGAGTGGTCGTCAACAAGATCTTTTTCATGACCCGGCACACGCGAGTAGTAATAGCCGGCTTTTTGTATAGCGGGGAGCACGAAGGGGTTAAATAAGCCATCAGTTTGATTTGCCATTGAGCTGGCGGCCATTAGAAGATGCTTCATCTCAACGCTTATAAAATTTTTCATGCCGCTGGATTTGTTAAACATTGATAATTCACTATCGGGTAAGAATCGGCTGAAGCGTCTCTCAAACAAAAAAATTTCTCTCCAAAGCTGACGGTACAGAGCATTAATTTTCGATGACGGCAGAGAGCTAACTAACGATAATTCAGTCTTGCTGCCCAGAGCAATACAGTGTTGATAGTATTGCATATCAAGGCCTAGATACACCTTCCTGACGGAGTTGTTTGACAAGTCGGTGCCGGCGCCGATATGGGTGCAGTATATATAGGGGCGGCCGTCTGAGGCGGTAGATTAGTCGTACTAGAATTAGTGTTAGCAGACTGATTGGGGACGGGTGTCTTGGGCGCAGTAATAACATCCGGAGACGGTGGTATGGTGTTAATGAGTTGGTCAAGTTGTTGACCTCGAGCATTGGTAATAAGATAGGGCGTGCTGCTGGTTGGTTTAAGGGTTGTACTTGAGGGAAGGGCTCGCAATAGATCACTGACCATTACTATGAAACTGCCTAGCGCCAAACCGATGGCGCCAAGTGCATAAACGTTAGCCGGCCAGCTTCGCAATACGCTGGTTTGTTTGAGAGACGATTGTGCGAACGCCTCGGTCATTATGTTAGAAGTAGGCGTACCTTGTTTGCCGAGTAGATTGGACATCGGTTTCATAAACATAGGCGGACCGCATATGAAGAATCGTATGTTTTTGTAGTTTTTACCTGTCACTTTATCCAGCAATTCGAGCGTGATATATCCTGAACTTACTTGCCCTAACGGTAGTTTGTCGACCGGTCCTTTGCCAATTACAAATATGACTTTAATATTAGGATGATTTTTCTCAAGAGTCAGCAATTCATCTTTAAATGGTATGTCATCCTGGGTCGCACAACTATATAGCAGCGTTACTTCGTTGGCTGCCTGCAATGTGCTGAGGTAGCGCAGTATACTCATAAACGGCGTAATACCTATTCCGCCCGCCATAAAGACTGCTTTTTTATCATTCGAAACGTCAAAAACAAAACCGCCAAAAGGACCTGTGACGTCTACTGTGTCGCCCTTTTGTAAATTACTAAGAGCAGTCGTGAATCGACCGTGGATGCGCATGCTAAATTGTAATATATGCTGGTCGGTCGGGGAACTTACTATCGAAAAACAGCGCGTAACAGAAGCTCTACCACGTTTTTGGAAGCTAATCGCCGCGTATTGACCGGGCTGAAAAGCTAAGGGCCGCTCGGCTTCGTCTTTACGCAACGACAAGAGCAAGGTCGATGGCGTAATTTTTTTACTGTCCTCAACTATATAAGTGTGCATGCTTAAGGTTTATTATAGCAATTCTGTTCGGCAGTCAATTATAATGCTAATGATAACCGTAAGAATCGTTTAAGTAGATGTTATGAGTCCGGGTTATGGTATTTTCGAGTTCATTCTGCAATTACCATGGGCCAAGTACAACCCGACGGACATTTGACCATGAGCTTGTTGTAGGGCAGTGTAATTACCGATGCACAGAACCAATCCTTATGAAATCCAAAAATTTTCAAATTAATTGATAGTGCAAGTGCCGATAAAATTACAACTGGCATCACTTGCCAATCACAGATACAACGTCGCTAGAAATTATTCGACTTGCTTGTATGTAGATATGTTATGTCTGGCGAACGACAAACATACAGGTCTATTTGTTAGTTTCTTGTTTTATTAAACATAACCACTTTTAATAAAGATGCCCTAACTGATAAAATATACTAATCACAGATTACGAAGTAAATATTGCAGATGAAAAATTACGACTGTCTGCTATCCAGCAAGCAGTTAACCTAGCTTATGATAGACATGTATCAAAACCGGGCCGTGACACAACGTCTTTGGACCCATACGAAGAGGTTCCTTTATCCGAATATCCGAACCTTCGCGACGAGTATGAAGAATTTGTTGCTAAGTGGGCAGAGTATGGCATTGACGTAAAGGAGGTGATGAAGGCGTCCCTGTTGGTTGGTGCTGCAACCGAAGAAAATTTGCCTTGGTATTCAGCTCATATTGAATCCGCATTTCCCTGGAGGGAGTGGAATAGGCGATGGACTACCGAAGAGAAAAGTCATGGCGAAATAATGGCTAGAGCAATTGAGGCGAGAGGCGTCGTGGACATGTCGAAAGAGTGGTTGCCTATCCGAGAACAAAATATGGTAGCAGGAATACACCTGGCAGTAGTGTCGATTGCCGATTCGCTTGCGTATGTATCAACTCAAGAGTTACTGACTCAGATTGCACATTTTCACTCCGCCAGGGTAATGGATGAATCGGGTGCAAAAAATTTACGCGCCATCGGAGGAGACGAAGGACGTCATTACCGGTTTTACATCTCAATCCTAAGAGAGCTGACATCAATAGATCCCGATATAGCGTTAGCGGGAATGCGTCGTCAGCACGAAGGAGATAGTTTTGCCATGCCTGGGCAAAAAGGAATTACCGGGTATAATAATTTTGCTAGGACAATAGCGTTAAGTGGTATTTTTGACGCACTGACCGTGTTGGAGGCGCAAAGGCAGACTATTATCGATGCCGGGCTGCTTGATTCAGAGCCCGTAAGCGACCAGGGTAAAAAAGATCAAGAATGGGCTGTGGGGATAGTGTCAAAAAATGATCCTATCTGGTTATCCAAAGCTCATCTATTAGAATTAATCCGTGATCGTGCCCACCGACAAAAGTCGACGAACGGATTAAGCCAATTTATTTTAGGACGTACGGTTAGAATTGTCGGGAGCAAATACGTCCCTATATCAAGCTAATATATCACGGGCTCAGAATCATTAAAGACTAGAATAAATTTCAAGAGAGTAGCAGAAAATAATATTTCGGGTGAATAAGAGGCGGTATGTTTAAGAACGATAGAGTGATGCTAAAACCCAAATCCAAAATGCGTATATTCGTTTTGGCGGTGTTATTTATTACGTACGGGCTTATGCTTATAGCTCCTCCGTCGGGACAACCAACCGTAGCCGCATCAGCCAATACAAGTCTCGGTAGTAATATAGCTAGCGATAATAACGGGCAACTGAACGTTGTCGGCAACCATATAGTCACCGGTAACGGTAAACTATTCATACCAGAGGGTATTTCGATATACGGCGGGCTGGAAGACAGTGATTATAATGAAAATGTTGCTAATATAAGGGCTCAGATAATAGCTGCAGCCAAGTATTGGCATGCCAATACCGTCCGTCTTCAAATTGCCGAAAGTAACCTACTGAATAATCCTACACCGGGTAAGACCTATAATGAACATTTCTTAGAGGCGATAATAAGCCAGGTCAAACTTATCCGCAGTCTCAACATGGCAGTAGTGTTAAACGATCAAACAGAATTTACTAATAACACCCCAAGTCCCACGACAACGACAGTCAAGTTTTGGAATGTGCTGGCACATACATTTAAAAATAGCCCATACATTATTTTTGATCTCTTTAATGAACCTAGATTAAATCAATTTTTGACTACTTCTAATAAATTTACGCCCCACAGGGGTTTTGTTCCATTCGGGCTGCCTACCCGTAAGCACTTTACCCATAGATATTTTCAAGCTAGCTCATCCACGATTTGGAATGTATGGAAATATGGCGGAGAGTTTAACGGAGCCGAATACGTCGGTACCCAAACTCTGGTTAATCAGATTAGAGGCTATGGAGCAAAAAATTTAATCTGGGTAGAAGGACCCAACGAAGCCAGAGAACTCCCGTCTAAAAAGTACTTAATACAAGGGAGCAACATAGAGTACTCGATTCATCACCCCGATTTAAACAAGCCGTCAAGTTGGGCGGAAATAGGTAATTTGGCTGAGATAGCACCGGTTGTTGATGGTGAATGGGCACAGTATCAATCGCCCTGGACCGAGTGTTTTTCCACAGCCTATACAAATGCTCCACTGTATTTAAACTATTTGCATGCTCATGGTGTTGGGATTATAGCCTGGTCACTCCAAGCCGGTTCCCTTGTACGGGGCGGTCGTTTTGCGAGGCCATCCAATCTTAATTCCCCGAATAGTCCTGTAAATGCCGCGGATCTTAGAATTCCAACCCATCTAACGAGTAGTTATGATTGTGGGCATGAGTTCGGTCAGGGTGTTGGTAAATTATTGCAGAACTACTTTGCTCGTAACAGCGCGCCATTGAACTAAATAATAAATGGCCACCTAAACACTAGAATTAGATGCAAACCGCGCGAAGCCTAGATTTTAGGTTTCTCGCAATTCAATCATATAACTCCCAGGGGTGTATGCCGGTTTAGTCGTTTGCTGGGTCGGCAACATATCAGCAGGCAGTTGGCTTGGTGATAGATTTGGTATCTGTTTGCATACTTCACTTGGATGAATGTTTAAATATTACCTCCTTACACCTCCTTTAGGTGCATTGTCTTCGCCCCCGAGCAAGTGATGACGTAATTATAATGGTTGAGTTTGATATTGGGGCTCACGAAGTTCTTTGGTTCTAAATCCGGGCGTATAATATAAAATGCAAGGCAGTTAATAAAAAAAGGGGGGCAAGATGTCGGATATTCCAATGATAAACCTGTCTAATGGAACAAAGATGCCCATACTAGGACTGGGTGTTTTCCAAATGAGCGATGAGGATGCTGAACAGAGTGTAGTTACAGCACTGCAGACCGGGTATCGTTCCATTGATACGGCCGCCTCATACGGCAACGAGGCAGCTGTTGGCCGTGGGATAAGAAAAAGCGGCGTACCTCGTAAAGAAATTTTTATCACTAGCAAGATGTGGATCGGCAATGCTTCGTACGAAAAAGCCAAGCAGGCATACCAAGCGTCATTAGACAAATTAAGGATAGATTATCTGGATTTATATCTTATCCATCAGCCATACGGTGATATTTTTGGAGCCTGGAAAGCACTTGTAGAGTTATATGAAGCCGGTAAAGTTAAAGCAATTGGTGTGTCCAACTTTAATGGCGCAAAATTGACAAACTTTATACTGACCAACAGAAAAGTATTAGACAGAGATGTAGTCCCGATGGTTAATCAAATTGAAACACATCCGTTTAATCAAGAAGTTAATACCAGAAAAATTATGGAAGAATACGGTATTGTACATGAAGGCTGGGGACCATTTGCAGAAGGACAACACGAAATATTCACCAATGAAATCTTATCCGAGATTGCCAAAAATCACGGAAAATCTATCGGCCAAGTAGTGTTACGATGGCACATCCAACGAGGAATCGTAGCAATTCCTAAATCTACCCACAAAGAACGTATCGAAGAAAACTTTAATGTTTTTGACTTCGAGCTATCAACCGGTGATATGGCCAAGATTACTAAGCTTGATACGGGCCGCCCCCTGGTTGATCACGAGGATCCTATTTTTGTGAATAGATTGTTTAGCCGACTAGGCTAATACATTGTCATATATAAAAAATTTCCTTCGTAAAGCATTGGTCCGATCATATTAGCGGTGATAATTAATGTTTGATCATCGACTTGCCACCTAAATCATATTGAGCAAGGCTTTATCTTAGAGTAAAATACAACCATAAGGTTAAATACATAAATAAGCTATGGTTAAACTAACCACATGAACAACTGGACAGGACTATTCATATTGCTCTGTTGGATTGTATTGTTGATGTACTGGATAATAAATGCCTCTAATGTTAAGCAAAATGTTGAAAAACATATTGCCTTTAAGTACATATTCTTACTCAGCGTGGTCGTTGTCGGTTTGTTCGTTACCATGTTCTATACAAAGACATTTTTACAATACACCTTATGGCGGACCTCTATCGATTTAGGTATATTAACCGACGTACTCGTAGTGATCGGGCTGGTTTTTAGTATTTGGGCTCGCGCTATTCTGGGTAGAAATTGGAGCGCTGGAATAACTTTTAAAAAAGGTCATAAACTTATTAAACACGGGCCGTACTCGGTTGTTCGACATCCGATATATTCGGGCTTAATATTAATGTCAATCGGAACGGCTATTAATATAGGAAAGATATACGCTTTCATTCTGTTGGCTGTTTATGTAGTGGGTTTTAATGGAAAGAGTCGCCTTGAAGAGGAACTTATGTTGAAGCACTTTTCTAAGGAGTATATATCTTACAAGAAGCGTGTTAAAGCCATTGTGCCATATATTTTTTAATCCAATAAAGGTCTTAGTATGTCAATAAATAAATCAATTAGCACTAAACATGCAGGGAGTAGAGCTCAAAGAGATCTATAATATATGGGTACATAATACATGTATTTTTCAAAAATTATCATGTCACACACAACACATTTACCGATAATAGTCGCAACCGGTTCGTCGGTAAAGATAACATTGACGCATTTATTCGTATACTTTGTTGTTGCTATTATTTTAGGGTTTTTGATTGCGTCGGTATAGGAATGTCGATGAATATTGTAGTTAACGACAAATATCAAAGGGAAGAGATTAGGTCATAGTATGCACTTAGTAATAGCAAGTATTGTTATGCATATAGCTATGGTGCGGTTAGTGGCTATTCTGTTTATTGGTTTCTTGGGCGGTGTTGTACTAGGTATAATTTTCTAAACATTCTACAAATACTCATAACCTTCAAAAACAAGTTCGAGTTTTGAGTTGAACCTCCGACTCCAAGCATTGTGTGAAGTTAGAAACAGTACAGTATGGATACTATACCGTGTCTTATTGGTTTGTGAGGAATTATGCACGATTTTATAGCCTTGATTCATGCTATTGATCGTATCGATGGCGAGAGAGGAAGCTTTGTTGGCACAGACAATTACCTTGACTAATTTTCATAAAAAACTAGAACCACTCTGGCTTTTGTCTACTAAAGGCAATACGCCAAAAGACATTTATTGCAATCATTACCATAACATAAATCACCTGAAACAGCAGATGGTGGACTTGATGGGTAAATAAAGTCAACACCGCAAACAGCCCCAACGCAAAAGCAACATACAGTAGTTGAAGCACCCATATGATAAGCGGGATAGCTAGCAGTTTATGTTTAAGTATTTGATTCATAAGCTAATTGTAGCATCACTAAATCTTTGAGTGTCGTTAAGACAACAAGTAGACACCCCGATAATGTACACCATACATTTGCTGAGGCAGTCCAGGTCCAAGGAGATACTACAATAATGTGTTACCAAATTGACTAATGTTTTAGTCTAATGTTCGAACGTCAACACTTACTATGATCTAAGGATCAATGTTAAAAGTTAAGACTATGTAAATATAAAACGTGTTTTAACTACTAATTTTCATTATGCAATTGCTTAGGGGTTGTGAGCCGTAATGCTCAGCATGGATTTAGAGTAGGTAATTTTAGATTTTTTCGATATGGAGTGAAATAATAGCATGATTCGATTGGTTCAGCACGGAAGAGGTGTTTATAGTAAACGATTCATTCGGTGACTAAAATATATAGAAACGGGGTATTATTTTTTAGTTTTAGGAACATCTTAAACAACTCGTCTTGTTATTGAAACTAATAGTTGTTGTGGTACAGAGTACTAAGACATTCTTGGTTCTGTGCTGCAGTCCTTATGCGAGACGCAAGCTGATACCTATGTATTTGCACCGTTTTTATTCTTGCAATAGCTGAAGTCCCTGATGTAATCTTACCGTTTAACCATCGGCATGTATTATTTGTATCAATATAAATATTAATGGTTTGCAGTTGATAGAAGTAGAATACAAAAAAACCTAGTATGAGTAAGCCAATCACGGAAGTTATTAATAATTTCCAATACCTTTTGAGGTAGTTCGCTCATATTGTATTATCATACAATATTGCTTATGCTTGGCTGGGTATACTAAACGAAGTCAGAGCTCGTATCAACATATCCGCCCATCATATAACCCGGCTATTGCTTCGGCTTGCCTCATAGCTCATGGAGCTTAGGCTAATCCGCAAAGTGGGAATGGTCATTGTAGGTCCATAAGCGCCAACAATCATTCTCTTCAAAAGCATCTCTATACTGTATAACGCTAATAGCAGTATTTTCCATGGAAGCTACCCTCTGGATTTTAAATAATACGCTACTGTTTAATTGATCGCCAAGAAGTACTCTGGATATAATAGTCCGTATAAAATAGCCATGCGATACAACAACGATTGATCGCTCGCTATGGTCCAATAGATATTGAAGGGCGTTGTCGGCGCGTTTTACTATGTCATCGTAATTTTCGCCATCTTCTATGCGCAACTCAGGATTATATAGGCTTTCTTCCCAGTTATGCCATGTTTTAATAGCTTTGCTATCGTTCCAAGGTTTACCGTCAATCGAAGCAGGTTTAATGCGCTCTATAAATAAATCCGAAAACTGTATTGGTTTTTTGGTTTTATCCGCTAGTGCTTGTGCAGTTTGAGCAGCTCGAGGTAAAGGGCTCGCTATAATGCTTCCAAATGTAATTTTTGAAACTCGATTGGCGATTAGCTCGGCTTGTTTTTGGCCCTTAACACTCAATGGTGATAGATGTGACTGAAACACCGGAGAGGCATTATCCATGCTTTGTCCATGTCGAACAAAGTATACCGTTTTTTTAGCTTTAGGTAGCACGTCTTAACTATAGCAAAGTTCTTTTAATTCCGGATTAAATTATTGGAGTTTAAGATGTTTGCCGAGCAGACCGGTCAGGAATCTTTTTGTGTAATTTGCAGTCCTCACACCATCCTAGGCTATCGCTCAAATTTGAAACATATAAAGACGCTAAGTTTGACCGCCAATTAATTATTGTGTAATCTGAGCCATTTCGAAAGATTGGGCACGTCAATATGCTTGGTTACTGTTTTTACTGCTAAATCTTCGATCTCGCCCATGTTTGCAAAAAAGGTGAAGCTATTTAGCTGGAGCAAAGTTAAGCCTGCCAGCATTGCTGTTCTTTTATTACCGTCTACAAATGGATGATCGGCAATGATTGCTCTGATCATTGCTGCAGCTTTATCTGTTAATGCTGGGTAAAGTTCTTCACCAAAAACGTTTTGGGTTTGCGTTGCAATTGCCGCCTCTAGCCTACCTAGATCGCGTAGGCCCATATTGCCGCCGCTGACCTTAACCACTAAAGCATGAAGCTCTAGTAGTTGCTCTAGTGTTAACGTAGTCATCTTTTTGCTAGACTAGTAAAATCTTTTTTATAGGTAGATAAGATTTTTTTAGCAGTATTTATGACAGCCTGATCAGCGGCTGTTGTATTGTGAAGCGGACGAACTATAACCTCGACCTCATCGCTAACTGCAATATTTTGTCGCTTTAGCTCTTTGGCGGGAATGGTAACACCTACACTGGTCCCGATCTTTATGACTTTTTGAACACTCTGAATCATATGAGTATTATAATGATATTACAATGCAATTGTCAAACTCGCGATAGATTAATTGATATAGTCCATGCGACTCTGAGTGTCTGGGTCTGGAACAATAACAGATAGTTATGCTACGTATTTGACTTTAGACCGAATACCGTTACTGAATATCGCTGTCCGGAACCCATCAGCAATCGTAAATTAGACAAATGTGGCGCTCTCTTTTAACAAGCAGAATGGAAATTTCAACTGACAAACCTCCACGCCAATAAGCCCATATTTGGATTAAATGGCCTATCTCACGCTAACTTATCTTAGACTGCCCCTGATACGGTATGTCTCTAAATAGTGAATCCACAAAATGCGTAGCGGGTACTAGCAGCCCAATGGTGAACTTACGATTAATACTAAGGCCAGTACTATTTTGCTTTCCTCTTCCGATAAGCTAAGTACATTGTACCGATACGCCCCATCGAAGGAGCAACGTTGGATGCTTGTTCTTTTCTCTCTATCGATCCCAGCTTTATACGACGAGCCTCTTTTGATAACTCGCTTAGCGATAGTACTTGATCATCTTCTAGTCGGCTTAGAGCAATAATGTATTTCTCAAGAGGAACTATGAGCTTGTCGGGTAGCATGGAGGGGCTAGCAGTTCTTGCGGTAGAATCTACATGGCGAGCTGCTATGCGACGTAGAATAGCTAGCTTTTCAGTGCTAAATCCTAGTAAAGCCGGATAAGTGTTAACCAGTTCTTCTATAGGGTTTTGCCATTGAAGCAGTCTAGCGCTACGACGCAAGAATACCATCTTATCCCGCACCGATTCCGGCGCATAGCTGATAGCTGCCGGTAGCACGTTAACCACCCTGACAGCATCCAGACCGAGACCATGCATAACTCGCTGGGTACCAATAAAAGTATCTAACGGGATAATAGTCGGATGTTGTGACTGATATTCGTCAATTAAGTCATCTGATATTCCAACAAATTCCAAAAACTTGATACGCGCCGAAACAATATGTTGCCATCTGTCTTGGTTGACTGATCCATCTAGTCGTAGTGAACCGATTACAATCAGCTCATTCAAAGACTGCAGACGTGTCGTGTCATTTTGCCATGCAGGGTTTACGCCAAAACCTTCCAGCCAAGCCTGATCTTCAGGTGTCAAAGTTAGCAGAATCGGTTTGGTATAGGTTTCGGTTTCTAGATCTAAGTTTACTTCGGGACTAGTAACTACCATTAACCAATAATAACACAAAACCGCAATAATAGCAATACCTAATTGCGCTCATACGCTATATTGTAGGCACTTTTCTACATAGAATAGTTATCTATAATGTAGCACAGAATTAATCAGGCGTTAGGTAGTTTGAGTGCCTATTGAGGACGAAAGAAGTGGTAATCGCTCAAACAGCGATTAACCCGAGTCTGTAGTTTGGTTACACACTCGGCTGCGCTCCTCAGTATTAGCTCAAACTCCGCGAGAGGATCCAAGCCTGAGCTTTTGGAGCGATATTACTATCTCGCTATCATTACTGGACGGTTCCAAGGTTTTGTATTTACTCCGAGAAAATCTTCCAGAACGCCTATACTGCAGCAGTTATGACATCGACTTTATAAATTACTAACATTCAACAAACTCCGGGCAGAGGTGGGGTATAAAAACCGTTACATTGTTAATACTGGCGGTAGCATAGGAGCAATAAATCAAAGAGGGACAGAATGGCAATATTTTCTATAACCTAAAGCTTCTTGGAATCAGCGAGGTTGGCAACAAAACTATGCTCCGCAAAGATGGACACGACAATGAAAGTATGCCCTCGTCGTAGCCTACAGCAAACACAACACCAAGCCTACGGTCAGCTATTAGCTGGATGAGTAAAAAATATATGATGAGTCATGACCCGTAAACGTCAGAAGTTCTGCTGGGGCGCTGATCACCAAGCCCCGGATTATCCAAGTTTATATTCACGGCTTCGGGTCATCTAGTGACTTGGCTATTACTAGGTAGGTCTGGTTTTTAGCTAGGACAACTAACAGACGTAATTTTAAGAGAAGCTAAATCTACGCTAACGGTCATTCCGCTGGTTGTTGTTGAGCCATCGGCACTATTCCAAATAGTCAATGGTACTGTAGCAGTCGTACCAGTACTTGAAGCTGAGCCAACTACATACTTGTTGGGCATAAACTGTGATGCGCAACTAAAAGCACTACCGTTGTTGCTGGCAACAGCCTGTGCGTAAAAGTCGCTCGCCAGGTTATCTTTTACGGCTGCTAATCCTACCAAACCTAAGGGCTGGGTGTTATTCGTGCTCGCATTGTTAATGGCGGAAAGATAGTTAGCATAGGTTGTCTGTACGAAGCTGGTCGCTTCCGTCGTTGTATGTGTCGTTTGAGAGTTTGAAGATGAACTTTTGGTAGACGGTGATTGTGCGGGTTTTGCGGGTAAATACGTGGTTGTATTGGAACTATTCTTATAATGGTTGTTATATACCATCACACCCACAACTCCAATTAAAATAATGATAACCAACACTAAAATGGCTTCAACGGGTCCGAAGCCTTCTTGATTTTTATGTAGTTTGCACATCTGAGTTATTCCTTTATTATTAAATTATCTGCACTTAGCATAAGTTTTATGATGGTTATTTACAACAGTTTTTTGATTGCACATCACAAGCCACGACCCCTAGTTGATGTTTGCGGTGAGCATGCCTGCATAGAACCATTTCGTACTTTGTGCTGACCAAGCCGCAGTGTCTAGACTTTACAGACTTTCATACTGTAAGTAATATTGGCTGGGCATAAGAACGATTATAGAACTTTGGTCGATTCCGAATCTGTTAACGCTGTAGAAATGTGCTATGTATTCAACGCCGAAAATGACAATGGCTTGAGCCCTTAGTCACTTGACAAAGATTTGTATATGTATATACTTGTGTATACAGAAAGGATCTACTTATGAATATTACTCTATCTCTACAAAAGTGGGGGAATGGCACTGGGGTACGCATCCCTAAGAAAGTGGTGCAAGCGGCCAAGTTGCATATTAACCAACCCTTGAGTGTTGTGCTACAAGACGACTCGATTGTTCTTACTCCAGTCAAGGATAGTGAACTTACACTAGAGTCCATGTTGCGTGGTGTAACGCCAGACAAAGTTGGCGGTGAGCTTGACTGGGGTGAAGATGTTGGTGCAGAGCGGTATGAGTAGTAACCAGTATATTCCAGACAGAGGAGATATTGTTTGGGTCATCCTTGATCCGCGCATTGGTCATGAACAATCCGGTCGTCGACCAGCTATTGTGTTGAGCAGGAAACAGCTTACTGAGCATACAAGATTGGCGGTTATATGTCCCATTACATCAAAAGTCAAGGGGTTGCCATTCGAGCTGCGCATAAAGACAAAAAAAATTGATGGAGCAATACTTCCGATTCATGTGCGGAGCATTGATGCTGTAGCAAGAAATGTCACGTTTATAGAAAAGTCTTCTGAGGAAGTACTACGTAAAACAAGCAGCGCCGTCGAATTGATCATGAGCTGAATATTGGCTGAGCGTAATTAACGAATTTCCGACTAATTTAGTAGGTGACCCATTATCCAACTCACTATAATTTGGCTGAGACTATGTTCGGAATTTCGAACTATAGTTCTTGCTATTGATCCAGACTCAGTGGCGAAAGTAAAAGCACTGCTTGCCTATAAGTGCTTACTCATGAGCATGGTAGGCTAAGCGAAGGCTCGATATAAGCAGTCTTGCATGACACTGTTTGTTTTTAGCCCAGGAATATCATCCACTGTAATCCACTTATACATATCATGCTCTGATAGTCGAATATCTCCTGGCTTTACGCTCACTTTGAAATTAATTTGACGGACTCTGGGCTTTTTAGGGGTCGTATAGTCAAACCCCTCGAATGTGTCGATAACTTTATAAACTTCTAGACCTGTTTCTTCTTGAAGTTCCCGGATAGCTCCTTGTTCAATTGTCTCAGCGGCGTATACGCCCCCGCCTGGCAGCTCCCATTCGCCAGCTAGGGTATCATCGTGCGCTACTCTCCTTACAACCAAAACCTTCCCATCTTTAACAACAGCAACACCGGTAGAAATGTGTGTTATGTCATCTGATTGTGCTTGTTTTCGAGTAGCTTTTTCATTAATCATGTATCAATCATAGCTAACTTGTGGAAAATAAAAAAACCTCCCTGTGGAGTCTTCCATTATCCTTGGAATAAGCTATAGTCGGATTTTCGAACCCAAGGAGTTACTGTGGTGGGATATTACTAAATTGGTTGAGCTTTATTAACCAATTTACGACTAGTTTATTAGTTTACCCCACTATGTAGTTAATTAAATTAGCTGACTATTCAGTCGAAGTTTCAATTTATCTAAAAGTAGCGATCAATATTTATATAAATCAATCATCATAAAGTAAAATATTAAATATGGTAGAGCGTAAAGATAAAAGACTATAAAAAACTAACCAAGTAGCTAAAGATCTAGAAGACAATAGGTAATGTGGTGGTATAGGGAATAAAAAATTAATCCAAATCAGACTCAGTAGCCTAGAAGTTGTTTTAATCAGTTGAGTCGTTATTTTGGTTCTTGGAGGAGGTTGGCTAGTGTACAGAAGTCATTTAGAATTGGTCGGGGGAAGGATTATTAGTAAGTCAGTTTCTGGGCCTTTTAGCAAGCCAAAGTCTTTATCCTCGTGTCCTAAATCAAAATCTATCTCCATAAGCAAACCGCCAGTATTATCTAAAGTCACTCCTACTCCTCAAGTAGTGATTATCAATTACGATAACTATGGCTTTGATCCTAATATAGTTAATGTGTCAGTTGGCACTACTGTTATAGTTAAAAATACAGCTACTGACGGACCAATGGTATTTAAAGAACTACCTTATCAGGCGCACCTTAACCCAGAACTTAATTTAGGAATTATTGAGATGGGGCAAGAAAAGTCTTTTGTGGCGACCATTAAGGGTAGTTGGCAATTTCAAAACGGTAATGAGTTCTCTGATAGAGGTCTTCTAATAGCTAATTGAGAAAGTCTTTGACTACAGGAGACTGTGTAACACTATTAGTTAGAGGAGGTAATCCCCAAGCATTTTCAATAGTGTGGAGCAAAGAGTAGTGACTATAATTACCGGTTAATTGTAAACCTTGTTTTACATTAGACCCTATTAAGAGTGTGGCGACGTGGTTAGTAGTTGCATAACCTTCATCCCAAGTTATGATCAGAAGTGAATTCTGGGTAGTGAAGGCTTTTGAATTAAGAATCATTGGAACGTTCTGTTGAAGCCAAGTATCACCAATAGAGACTGAACAATCGTGCATGTCATTACAAACATTAGGGGTAATAAAAGCATAATTAGGAGTAGTAGAGACAGATTGGAGATCAGTCTTAAGCTGACTAAAGGGAACGACATCTGCCTGGCATCGTTTCGGATTATTAATAATGTCCGTATAATAAATGAAGGGATTGTGTTTGGTAACATACTCTCCGGAATTATAAGCGTAACAATTGGAAGGCATACTTTCAGCATATTCTTTCCAGGTTCTTCCAGAAGCCTTGATTTGATCAGCAATATTTTGTACGTTTACCTCACAGCCAGCACTAGGTGGATTACAATCAGTAGATATTCCGTCTGTTGAGCCACTTGTCAAAGCCAAATAATTGGGCAGACTAGGGTGAGCTACTGCATAATAATTAGTAGCTAATGCATAACGTTTAGCTAAATAATTAATATAAGATGCACTAGGGTTGTTTATTATTGAGTTTAGTGGTTTGTTTTCTTCTACTATAATAAATATATGATCAAGACTCGTTAACTGATTTGACGGTGTTTTTGGCAAGTGATTTGAAGATGGCAACTTAGAGGACTTTGTGGTGATTGGTACCGTGAGAGATTTATGAGTGGTAGACCCTAAACCTATAATGATAGCGATAGACGCAATAAGAACTACTAAAATAGTGATTGGAATTAACCATCTCAATTTCATACTTTTATAGTATCAAATTCATCGATTCATAATAACACCTATCAAAGATGTGTTGCTCAACTGTTTTAAACTGAGTAGCACATAAGCGTATATTTATTCGATCTTGCCTGACTTAGCTAAGTTATGATTCATACAAAGAAGTCTGATATTCTTTGCAGTCAAGCTAGTGCCACCTTTAGAAAAGGGCAATTCATGATCGAAGTGTAGATTTAGCGATGAGCCGCATATCACACATTTTCCATTATCACGTTTCCACACCTCTTGCTTCACTTTACTGGGTATAATTCTGGTGTGTTCTAGATCTTGGGACTCTGAATGTTGATCTATATTCTGTTTTTTTGATAATCTCATAATAAATCTATAGACATTACGTCCGTTATCAAAAACCTGCTTATAATCTATAAGCTCAAAGATGCCCTTGAGCGACCACACGCCTGGTAGTATTTTTTCATATATTTTAACTAATTCAGGTTTTGCGCCCTCATTTCTATACTTATTGATAGCTTTAATAAATAAGCCATTCTGAGTTGCTTTTCCGGAAGGTAGCATTGCTACTTGATCTTCAAACTTTGGATTGTGCCTATATGACTTTTTGGAAACATCATGTCCTTCATACTCTACGGTAATACCGTCATCATGAATTCTATCAGTGTATGGGGCATTCGATCTCTGGGACATTAAAACTACCGAATGACTAGGATTTAACTTGTAGTTCATACCTCTCTGTAAAGTTTGAACATTCTCAATATCACACATTTCGCGATATGAAATAACACTATCCCTAATAATCAAATTTTTACGCACTTCGTTCTCCTTTGGTGCAAGTCTTAGCTGG
>DAHXLE010000034.1 GCA_027371825.1 Candidatus Saccharimonadota bacterium | reverse complement strand
TCTTATCGCTACTTGTTGTCAGCCGCAATAGGACGCATAATGATTAAGACGTAAAAATTATACTATGGATTTTCTTAACCCCAAAAAACAGCGCCAACGAAAAATACAATTAATAATCGGCTATATACTGATTTTTATCGCTATATCACTAGCCACTCTTGTTATGTTGTTCTGGGCATACGGCTACGGTATCGGCAAGAATGGAGAGGTCGTACAAGATGGCCTGCTGTTCTTAGCCTCGAGCCCTAGCCCGGCCAATATATACATAGATAACGTATTAAATTCATCGACTACCAACAGTAGACTCCAGCTTCAATCCGGTAACTATAACTTAGAACTAACTCGGAGCGGTTATCGACCTTGGTTTGGGAACGTCACTATTAATGGCGACAGTGTTTTAAGGGTTGGGTATCCGTTTTTCTTTCCTACGAAAATAATTACCACAACAATTGCTAGTTACTTAACACAGCCGGGGTTAATGTTGCAGCCTCCTAATGGCCAGCTTCTTTTAGTTCAGCAGCCCGATGGTAATGACTTCGCGAGCTATAACTTAAGCAATCCCAAACAGGTAGCTCCGACCTTAACGACCATTTCCGTGCCCACTGGTATACTTACCAATCCTAACGAGCCAGCCAGCTGGAAGCTAGTAGGTTGGGCGGGAGACAATGTCCATGTTCTCTTGAAGCGTACATATTCAACAGGTAGTGAATATATTATGATGAATATTCAGAATCCGAGCGCCTCTATTAATCTAACAAAAACCCTTTCGCTGAATTCTACTACCACCGTCCAGCTCGATAACTTGCAATACGATCATTATTATTTGCTGGATTCTAGCAACGGATCCCTGTCGGAAGTTACGTTGTCACAGCCACACAGCAGTATCCTTTTACTGTCTAATGTCAGTGCCTATAAGTCATATGGATCTAACATTGTTTACGCTACTACCACCGGCGCGCCTAGTGGCAACGTCAATGTCAACTTCTATGACGGCAGCCAAAGCTACACAATTCGGCACATACCGACAGATACCAGTTATTTGCTCGACATGGAACAGTATAACGGAAATTTGTACGTGGCTTGCGGCAGCCCCGCGACTAGTGAAGTATATGTTTATATGAACCCGACGAGCAGCTTGTCGAGTGGCGTTAATCAGCCGCTGGTGCCGGTTGACATTTTACGAGCCAATGATCCTAATTATTTGGAATTTTCACCAGGTGGACAATATATTATTGATGAAGGCGGCAACACATTTGGTGTTTACGACGCCATGAACAATAACGGTTATAACTATCAGCTTCATCAGTTATCCATAACCGGCGGCCTGCATGCTTCATGGATGGACGGAGCTCGTCTTGATATTAGCAGCGGAGGGAGCGTAAGTGTCTGGGATTATAACGGCACTAATTACCAAACGCTGCAACCGGCTATTACCGGTAGTGTAGTGTTATTTGATCCAACCGAAAAATGGGCATACGTCATAGCCGGTAGCTCGAATTCGGGAGCACCGTATCACTTAACGTCAACAGCTCTTCGTATCCCCGCCGATCAATAAACATAGCACCGGATTTTTTATGCGGGTTAAAACAGCCAATGCCAGAAACGACTCCATAGACTCGGGCCGTTACTGGCAAGCTGTACGGGACTGGCTACAGTCACCGGCGGTGCCGTGGTGTTGGTGCTGGGGCTTGGACTGATCTGCTTGCCGGTTACAACCAATCGGTTGATGCTTGTACCGGGTGGATCGCATGTTATTAGGGTAGCGGTGGCCTGTTGTCCCAAGGTATCATTTAAAACACTGACATCGGTTGGAGGGACTATCCTGGTATCAATTACTTGGTAGACATATACTATACCGTTCGATGTCAGGTAAAAAGTATCACCGTCAACAAGTGTGTGAAGTAAAACAAAAGCAAATTTATACCTTCCGGGGTTGAAAATATTATTACTGGAATGGCCAAAAAATGCTGCGTTACCGTTTTGACCGGGCATGACAGTGCTGGGATAATGCACGACACCGTTTTCCAATGCAGATTCAATAACGCTCTCATTGTCGGTGGTCAGGTTGTAGATAACAGGTATCTCGACGTTAATTTTAGGAATAATAACTTGCGGAGTTTTTCCAATGCTACTGGTACTTGCGGCGGTTATAATCAGCGGAGTATTACCTACGTGCCGGCTTGGCTGTATAAAAGGTGCGATTATTACTTCATTGAAAAAACCGAATAAGAAAATAAAGATCACTATAATACCCACCCCCAGGCCAAAACCTAAAGACTTGATACTTCTCTTAGTTTCGTCTCCGGCTCTTGATTTAACACGGCTCAGTATACCCTGTCTGATATAATCGTGAGTTTGGTAGGCGGACTTTGACACTCCCGGTATTAGTCGCGTAGGTTTGTACCTAGTAGGTTGTTGAAGCTGTCTTAGGTTTTGGCCATTTGTTTTGGAGTTGTTGCGAGGCTGAGGATTATTGATGAGCTCGTTGGCTTCATAAAACTCCTGCCACACCTCATGTTTTTCATTATCCGGAAGGCTTAGATAGTAGTTGTGCCATTCCGTTTGGATTTCTGCAAAACTTTTCCCGCTGGCGGTCAATTGTTGCATGAACTTTTGATGTTTCGATGGAGGTTTGGCCGCCGCAGACTCACGCGCTACCGTATTAGCATCCGGTTCTTTGGCGTACAATACGCTCAATTTGCGGCGTATTAAATTAATGGCGGGGTTAGCGCTTGTTTTAACAACCCCACTAGTTGACTGTGGTAAGGGTCTGGTGGCAACTTTTGGTGGGTCTTGAAACAAGGGATTTTTTGATAGAGGTTTATCTGGTGTCTGTGGATTCATTTACCTATAGAGTATAGTACAATATACCTCTGTAGGCCACGAGTGCTATGATTCGTAGTGGCGCGTGGTTTAAGCCTATGTAATTTTCTAGGTTGTTGGGCGAGTGGCGGAATTGGTATACGCGCACGACTCAAAATCGTGTTCCTTAACGGATTGAGGGTTCAATTCCCTCCTTGCCCACCAGAGCTTTATCGTAACTTGCCTATTAACCGTAGTTGTACATGATTTTCGCCGACATCATGATACTGGTATCACTTCTTCAGCTGCTATACTGCTTTTATGTATCTTTCTCATGAATGTCAACGTAACGGTCAGGTGACGGCCCGCATTTTATGAATAGCCTAGTTAGCAGGGGATCGTCTCTGGCATATAAAAAAGCTTTTAAGCCGATCCTTTTTAGACAGAAACCCGATGATGTTCATGAACGTCTATTACGATCCGGATCTCATATTCAAAATATACCCGTTATTCGTGAAGCACTAAAGAAGGCATGGTCTTTCTCTGATCCAAGCTTGGAGCAAAGTGTTTTTGGCCTTACCTTTAATAACCCAGTAGGTTTGTCGGCTGGCTTTGATAAGAACTTTGAGCTTCCGGGATTACTGAGTGCCATAGGCTTTGGTTTTATGGAAGGCGGTTCATTAACCTATCGTCCTTATGCAGGCAATCCGAAGCCTTGGTTTACTAGACTGCCTAAGACCGAGTCTATAGTCGTATACGCCGGACTCGCCAATCAGGGTGTTGACGTAATCACAAAACGGCTCAAGTCTTATCCGGCTACGGTATTTAAGAATTTTCCTTTGAATATATCGGTTGCTAAAACCAACTCGCCTAAGACGTGCACCGACGATGAAGCAATTTCAGATTACGTCGGTAGCCTGAAGATTCTCAACCAAAATCACTTGGGCGATATGTACACGCTAAATATATCCTGCCCTAATACATACGGAGGTGAACCCTTCACTACCAAAGATCGTCTTAATCGATTGCTTGGCAAGGTAGATCAATTAAACCTTACCAAACCCCTTATAGTAAAAATGCCAAGCGATAAATCTTGGAAAGAATTCAATCAGCTGTTGAGGGTGATTATTGAACATAAAGTCTCAGGAGTCACGATATGTAATCTTGCCAAAGATCGCAGTAAGGTACAGCTGAAAGATCCGCTTCCCGATGCAGTGTTGGGTAATCTGAGTGGCAGGCCGGTATGGGAGCTTAGTAACGCCTTGATTAAAAAAACTTATCAAAATTATGGAGATAAGCTGATAATCATAGGTGTCGGCGGAATATTTTCAGCCGAAGATGCCTATACCAAGATTAAACTCGGTGCTACTCTGGTAGAGCTTGTTACCGGTCTAATATTTGAAGGACCGCAGTTAATAGGACAAATAAACCAGGGCTTGTCAGAACTTGTTAAGAAAGACGGGTATGCCAATATTTGTGAGGCGATAGGTATTGATGCCTAAAACGGGTTATTCGGTGATAGGTATTCGTAGGTTGCACAGTTCAATGCCTTAAAAACTTGCTTAGGATTATGCGCCCACCAGACACTAGCTATACTCCCTAGGGCTATTGTCCAGCTGTTATGTGTAGTAGATTCGTTAGTTGTACCCACCTCACCGCCACTGGCAACGATGAAATTATCGAGGTGCTTAACAATGATGGCCGATTGATACAACAGGGTGAGCTCGTGTAATAATGCAGTAAGTCTCATAAGGTCCATGCCCGTTGTAATGGGAGTAGTAAATTTAATCGCCGATACCATCTTTTGTAGTTGACTCAAGGTACTTACTATCAGGCTTGATTGTCGTTTTAGCAATAAGTTCGGATTTTTAATGAAGTGTTCGAGTACGTCCTCACACAAACAAAGAGGTCCTTTGTAAGCGTCGACAAAGCTTTCGAGTAATATTGCAGTCTCGCTGTTTTTGCCCACTCCTCCAGCTAGTAGTACGATGTCCGCCCATGCCGACTCTTCTAAAAGTCTATCAAGCGATATTTTTGCAAAACCGCCCCCGTTACTGCTCGGCGCAAAAACTGCTGGCGCAAATATTTTAGATACCTGTGTTTTTAAAGAATCAGGGAGTATTACTCGAGCTGAACCGATACCCGTCTTCGTGCTTGCGGCATAAGCCTCGGCCGGAGCTCTAAAGGTTTGTGAACTCCCCCCTATAATTAGCAACTTACCGGCATGGATTTTGTTCTCAGGCCGGCTCCAAAAAAGGTCTTTATATAACGGTTGACCGATACTTTGCTTGTGCCAAAACGATGGGGACTTAATAACGGTTCTTCCTTCAGGTTTATAAAACACCTTTTCCCTGGTGCTTTAAGTAGTACTGTTTAATATTGTACTCAAGTGTGTAAACAACATTTTTTCGCTCTAGGACGACATCCCATCCGTTCATGCTTGCAACGCTCAAAAGTTCGGCACTCGGATTGAATGCTATCGGTTTGTCGACCATTTGAAGAAAAGGTATGTCGCTCTCACTGTCGCCGATAGCGATACTATTTTCGGAAATGGCGTTATGTTTAGATACCATCTTAGTTAATTCTACAGTTTTCTGGGCATCTCTCATGATAATTGCTTTATCCGTAAAAAATCCTTTTTTATGTTCTTGTTGTGTTCCGGCATAATCATCAAAGCCCCAATACTCTGCCAGCATTTTAACAATTTCAACTTGAGATCCTGATAGAGCAAACAATAGATAACCTCTAGCCTTTAGGTCTTTGATAAGATTACGCGTGTAGGTATAAGTTTGATCCTTGTACTCTTCGAAGACAGTCTTTGTGGCAAGATTAAACTCTGCTAGCGTAATATTTTGAATGGCACTTCTATAGACCCTAACAAGATGTTGCTCATAATTTTTAAACGATGAATCAGGCGCTCTGTTTTTCCAATTACGCCTATGTGCTTTTACTGATTCATAAAGTTCGTTAGGTATTTTGCCGGTAGTGGCCAGTTCATCGAATAGAGCGTGATAAATCTGCCATCGAATAATCGTTCCGTCTATATCGAATGCAGCGTATGGTCTACTGCCGCTTGTCATAATTTTTAATTCCAATGCGCTAGGATGGTTCTAACTACATCATAGCTGGATCGATCATTGCCGTGTCCTGCCATCGTCCAAAGGAGTGTACTCTTTAAGATTTTTTTATGTAGTTCGTAGGCGGTTGACGGTGGGCAGATTGCGTCGTATCGGCCCTGCACTAACCACACCGGTATGTTCAATAAATGGGCACTATCTAAAATGCTGTGATCTTCCATGAAGAACTGGTTTGACGTG
The DNA here is from genome assembly GCA_027371825.1 of Candidatus Saccharimonadota bacterium. Lineage (GTDB taxonomy): Bacteria > Patescibacteriota > Saccharimonadia > Saccharimonadales > UBA4665 > JAJZNU01. The sequence goes on along the minus strand of DAHXLE010000034.1, from coordinate 9,112 downwards.
TAATGGGCTTCAATGCGGATAGGAGCCGGGTCGAATTGAGACTGATCGCAAGAAATAAACCTGTCATCAAGTGAAACGAGCGAATGTTCCAGGTTGGCGTAGATGTAGGCAGATTTGCGGGCTGACTCGTGATTGTTACTGAGAATCTGCCTAAAATGATATAAAGTCGGGTTGTCTCTGTGTTCCGGAGGCGTCTGATCTAAATATTGAGCCCAAGCATCCGGAAAGAAAATACGATATCCTCCCTTGTCGAGGTAGTCTATCTCCTCGCTAGATCCGGTGAATACTCCTCTGAGAATCATCTCTCCGACGCGTTTCGGGTATTTAATGGCGTATGCAAGAGCCAAACAAGAACCCCAGGAAACCCCGAATATACGAACAATATTTAAATCGAGTAAGCTGATTATTTTCTCGATATCATTAACTAAATCGGCAGTAGTGTTATTCTCTAACGAGCCGTACGGAAGACTTTTTCCGCAGCCTCTTTGATCAAAAAATATTACCCTGTGGATTTCGGGGTTAAAGTACTGTCTGTGTCGGTCGTTAATACCCTCTCCCGGACCTCCGTGGAGAAAAACGATCGGTTGAGATGCTGCTTTATTACCCCAATCCTGTAAGTACAGCTTGTGTCCTCCGCTGACTTCGACGAACGTTTCAAGGTTAGTGAACTCGTCAGGGTTCATGCCTTTACCCCCGATACCTGTTCAAAGTTAGACTGTTATATTGTCTGACTGTCATGTGTCCAGTATAACACTGGTGGGGCAATGGTCCGATCCTAAGTAGTTTGGGTGTATACCGGCGGTTACTATATTTTGTTTTAATTCTTTGGAGACCAAAAAATAGTCGATCCGCCAGCCGATGTTACGTTCACGAGATCCGGCAAAATGTGACCACCAGGTATAGTGACCGTTTCCTTTTTTAAAAAGTCTAAAAGTGTCTAAGAAACCGTCATCAATAAAAGCCTGAAATCCGGCCCTTTCCTCTTTAGTGAAACCTTTCTTCCCTTCGTTGGGTTTGGGGTTAGCAAGATCTAATTCGGTATGAGCAACATTAAGGTCGCCACATAACACCACCGGCTTATCTTTCTGAAGTAGTTTGCAGTAGTCTAAAACAGCCGGATCCCAGTTATTGTGCCTAAGCGTTAGGCGGCTAAGATCGTCTTTGGCGTTTGGTGTGTAGACCGTGACGAGCCAAAATTGATCGAATTCCGCCGCCATTATCCTTCCTTCTAAATTTGGATCTCCGTAAATATCGCCTCTCACATGGTATTTATCAACAATTGTCTCCGGGAGTCCTCGGCGAACTTCCAGAGGTTTTATCCTGGTTAATATAGCTACGCCGCTATATCCCGGCTTATCTGCCGGGTAGTAAAATTGTTCGTATCCGGTAAGATCGATCTTAAATTGAGCTTCTTTGGCTTTAATCTCCTGTAGACATAAAATATCGGGCTTCTCTGCATCTATGAACTGATCGAGAGCTCCTTTTTTGACCAGAGCTCTTATACCGTTTACGTTCCAGGAATATACTTTAATCATATAGAATCTATCGTTTAAGTATAGTCATTCGGGGATAATTCTGCTAGACTCAATGCTAAATGCGACGACTGAGCGCCATTAACAGTGTGGTGGAGAAGGTTAAAAACAATGCCTGAAATTCTATCTATTGCTTGCATTGACGGTGAATCAAAGACCGGGAAAAGTACTGCCAGAGACGGACTGGTAAGAGCCTATGAAGTAAACGGCAGAATCGTTTACAGTGACAGCGCCGGTGAATTTTACCGACGCTTGGTTGGGCTAACTCGTCTTGTGCTGAGGCTTAACGAGGATGATCCTTTACCGCGAGACAAGAATGCCCTTACACTGGCGGCTGAGACTGTTATTAGGCAAGAAGCGGTTTTTTCTAAGTCAACGGACGTTGGAGATCTAGAAAGACCGTCAATCAAGAACAGTGTTGCCGTATTGGCTGAATTACCGGTAGCTCAAGCTGCCGGAGATGAATGGTATGTCAAAACAGCCGAGTTGTCTATCGCTCGTAACGCAGATGTTTTAGTTATCGATGGTAGAAATCCAAGGGCTATATTGGATAAGGGTTTACAGGGCAAGGACTTTCTGTATCGTACCGACCTGGAAATTGTTGTGACTTGTACGCCCGAAGTAGCAGCTGAGCGCAGTTTACGCCACGAACTTAATCCAAGTATAGATCACATCACAGACGAAACGGAAAAAATCAATAGCCGTCGGATACGCGATAGAAACCGTCCCATAAACCCCTATAGGATGCCGGATAGTTATGAAGTTTATAGGCCCGGGATCAGTGATGCGCCTTTTGTTATAGCCTCCGTTTGGAAAGCGCTTGGAAGTGAAATTTTACCCAGGCCGATAGTGATAGATAATAGTTTGCTCACCCGAGATCAGCTTTGGGGTGCGATGTCCGATCTTTGTGTGGCCTCCCTTGAGTATCAGTCGGAATCGATGGATCTAATTTAGGCTGTCTTTTATGTACTGATCAGGAGTGGCATGCTCGAGCGTTGCCGTTAAGACGTAGTGAGAACAGATAAGTGTTTTATTGTCGCAGCTTGCTCCGTCGGCGGCTCTGACGGCATAAGAAAAACGATCCGCCTGGGGAACAGCCGTAAATTTGTATGAATTACTGAGCGGATCTCTAAGCCATTGCATCTGAAGGCCCGGCATGTTTTTGTTAAGCCAAGAGGTATTATTCATGTCTGCCAGGGTGGGATATTCGGTCTTGTTGACATAATAGGCTTCAAGCTGTTGATAGATATTTTGAATATCCTGTTGTCTTGTTTTGTTTCGTTCGTTGCGGGCGATACTGGCATATGTCGTGAAGACCAAGGCCATAAGGATGCCGATTACAACAAGCACCGCCAGTATTTCAATTATAGTAAAACCATTTTGTCTACTTCGGATTTGGTTGTTATTACCCCTCATAAATTGACATTATCGCATTAAAGGTAATCCTTCGCAATTACCTGTATCCGTCCATAACATATCGGACTCTTCTAACGGTCATTGTAGATCTTCAAGTAAGGCACGCATAGGACTTTTTAGCTTAAGGGTGAAGTGTGGCCTTTTGGTGGTGTTATACTATAGCTCCGAAATCCATTAGCCGGTGGTTAAAGTTATCTAAGTCGTAGCCTAGATTGTCAAGGTGCCGGTCTACAGACTCTTCTTGTACTATGTAGGTAGTATCTTTCTATCTTGGCATTCATCTTGGGATGTCTGGTATAGGTCCGGTTGTCCGGGTTAACCCTAGCTCAAGACAGGCTAGGTGCGGTATACTGCGGTTGAGATGGCTTTTATAACTACAGAAGTTGCCGGTGGCCATGTACTCGGGACAGAGTCAGGATTAGAGCGTGTTGCCTCCAGTCCGCAACTACTTGAGTTGTTAAGCCGATACTGCGTCACTGACGGCAAGCCGGAGGCCTGTTTTGTCGGCATACCGAGTATTGGTACGGGCTGTAATTCGGAAGTTTGGGAAGTTGATGGTATGGCGGTCAAGCTTTCTACGGAAACCACCGGACGGAGTGCATGGTTACGTGGCCCGACCGCCCCCGAAAACTTATTAAATCAGTTCAGATTTATGGACGCGTTGGCTGTTTATTTTGGCAACAATGCCGAAGTAACCGCGCCCGACCAATACCTTGCGCTGCGTAGTCCGCACGGTGCGTATCTATTGGTGCAGCAATATATGGGCGGCTGGCAGTCGCTACAGTCCTGGATAGACGGGCGACCAACACTCATGGACGATCCGGCTCCTATAGTAGCGGGGGTTAAAGAGCGCATAAAGAGCAATACTCGTAACCCGCTTATTAGGCTTGGCCTGGACGACTTGGGGCTGCCTCGGCAGCGGCCGTTGTACACAAAAAATATACTAGTGCCGAGTGACACTGAATGCGCTGACGAGACACAAATTTGTATCATCGATCAGCCATCACGACGATTGTGCGGTCATGTAGCCGTAGCGGGGCTTAGGGTTGCTGCACGAGCTCATGCAGCGCTTCCCCGCCCCCTATTAAGTGCGATCAACAGCTAGAGGGCTTGCTTAACTGTATTGACGATAGTCTGACCCATAGCATTGCCATATAGAGCGGCAATGCCGTGATTACTGGCTACGCCTTGCTTGTTGAAGGTATGTACCAGCCTGTGCATGAGGTGAGTACCGTGCTCAAATGTCCGGACAGTTGTGCGGGTGACGGGCGTCTCTTTTCTTGGTGCCAGTGAATATGCTACTTTAGCCAATCCGTGTGTCCAGGCGTAGTAGTTGTCGCCACTTGGATCTTGAGCACGAGTAGGGTCTGGTGCTTTGCAGGCTGCGATAGCGCCACGCCACGCAAGCATTTCTTCCAGTTTATCTTCTTTCGCCATCTTTGGTATATCCCCTACGATTTTGCCATCAAGCCAGCGGGCGTGTAAGCGCGAGGTCATAAACAAGCGCCACATTGACTCTGTTAGGTCGCCGTTGCTTTGGTCGAGCGCAGCGTCCAACTGGTCGGCAAAGTCGAGTGGCTGTGTTTCGGCAGCACGATTTACGATTTCTTGGCGGAGTTCTTTTATCTGTCCGTACCGGGCGTTGATCGTGCCGTGCATTTTCGGCGTGTAGTCACCAAATTGGATTAAAGCGCCAGCCAAAAGTATGAGCTTACCGCTGTCGATTGGAGCGGGCCGGTCTATGTCGTACTTCGGGAGTACGTCGTCAGTGATACGCTTCGTTACCTCATCAACAGGTGGCTGAGCTGGTTGAAACGGACCATCTAAACACAAGTCCTCTATCTCCGGGTGCAGTTTTTCGTGCTCTGGCGTTACGAATAACGTGTAAGCAGCCCGTCCGAGAGTTGCCACCGCATAGAGTCGAGATACAGGGGCGATGTCAGCAAATGCACTTTCTCGTTCGACTATATCAACCGTTGTCATTGGGCTCTCCTTTAAACCGTTTTGAACTTAAAAAAACAGAGGTTAAAACCATCTTTCGTCCGACGACTTGGCAAAAGTTAATCATATGCTACCCAAAATGTAAAGTTTGCTACGTATTATTGACTATTAAGGGGTTTGTGGCGATACTTGCACGTATTATGAGTGAGCAATACCCCACTCCAAACAAAAAGCAAAAGACACGCGCCTCAATCCTCATTGACTACCTTATTGGTCGTGACGGCCATGAGTTAGACACCTACCGTGACCCTGAATTATACGATAAAGGGGCGCATAGTCACCTCTATCGCCGCGACAACCTTGCCCGCGGTGTCGCAGATGTTGCAGAGCAACACATGCCGCACGGTCACAAAACAAAGGTGTTAGACATTGGCGCCGGCACTGGCATCTTGTCGCTGGAATTGGCCGGCCGCGATTACCCTGTTACCGCTATGGATTTATTTGCATCACAGCTCGGCCGTTTAAGCAAAAAAGCCGAGGATCAAGGGCTAACCGATAAAGTTACACCAGTGGAGGCCGACATGAACTGTGAGTTTCCGTTTGAAGATGGCGAGTTTGGTACGGTCGTCTCACTCCGTGCTAACCGCTACGTAAAGAACTTCGGCCACTGGCTTGGAGAAGCGCATCGCGTGATGGAACCGGGCGGGACGTTGGTGCTGCCGGTGTTTGCGGTTGATATCGTGCCGTGGAAGCGTAACTCTGACGAGGGTATATACCAGCCAACCTCTCGCAATGCTGTTATACGCGCTATACTAGACTCAGGCTTTGAGGTGGACGAGCAAGCAAGCGTTCGCTACTCACAGTCCGTTAACCAGAATTTAGGACAGCGGGATGTGCCGTTTTACTACAAACCATCATTTGTAGTTGCTGAAGCACAACAGTAATAACTATTTTATATGGGGATAGCCGACGACTTCATAGGGCCGCTCGATCAGCACTGGACACAGGTACTGGCTGGGGGCGCATACGCGGAGATCAAAAACTCCGTGCTTCGGCTTGGCTATACCAAAGCAACTCCCGACAACTACACCGACGCCCAGATTGACGATTACACAATGCTCGGTCGCAAAGCATATCTTTGGCGGCCACCACTCCGCATGACCGTCCGAGCACGGTTCTCGCATAACGCGGCAACTGCCAGTGCTACCGAAGCCACAAAGAATGTCTTACGCGGTACGGCCGGGTTTGGCTTCTGGAATAAGCCCTTTACCATGCAAGGTAATTGGTTCACCCTGCCGCAAGCAGTATGGTTCTTTTATTCCGCGCCGCCCTCAAATATGGCATTGGTGTCGGGTGTGCCTGGCTGGGGCTGGAAAGCCCAGGTTATTAACACGACAGCGGCAGGAGCGGCCTTACACGCCTTGCCTGCCGCCTTGTCGGCCGGCTATGGCCGTCTCGTCGATACGCAACCCAGAGGTAAGGCATTACAACGGTTTGCCGGAGCATACGAGAAGATTATCACCGACCCTATGAAAGACTGGCATACCTATGTGCTCGAATGGCGGGAACATGAGGCCTCTTTTTGGGTAGACGATACCCTGCTGTACGAAGCACCTACCGCTCCCACAAAGCCGCTTGGGTTCGTCGCCTGGCTCGATAACGAGTATGCCGTAGTGACGCCCCGTGGTGAATTGCAATTCGGTAAGATCGGCAGTACCATGCAGTGGCTAGATGTAGAAAGTATCAACATAATAGACCTATGAATATTAACGTCTCTATTGGCGACTTCTCTCCCTTGCTGCGTAGTCCGGAGTACCTATTTAGAGGGCTACAAGATACCGGTGTTGACGGGGTTGAGCTCTGGATAGGCATTAAGTCGCGGTGGACACCGGAGTATTACCTGAGGCTTTCAAAAAAGTACCACCTGCCTATCGTGTCGGTGCACCAGCCTTTATGGGCTATGACCGGCCTGTATTTTGACGAGGGCTTTTTTACTGTCGCGCAACGCTTAGGCGTCCAGTATGTCACCTGCCATCCTCTTCCAAGGAAGAGTCTAGACGACAAAGAAATGCAAGCCTACTTTGAGCGGTTGGCCGCCATACAACAACGGAGCGGTTTGCAGATTCTTATTGAGAATATGCCGCAGGGCAACCGGAGTAAACTGCTACAACTCGTTGTCCCTCACGAAAACGACTCGACGTCAGTGCTGGACCTCTGCCGGCATATTACTCCGTTTGGGCTGAAGATGACCCTCGACACCGACCACGTACATGTACCGAAACCTCAAGGCGAGCCGTGGTTTAATACCGTCTTCCCCTACATACAAAATATCCATCTGAGCAGTTATGCCGGGGACAATCGGCACCTGCCCCTCACTACCGGCGAGCTTGATGCAGTTGGCTTGGTGCACCAACTGAAAGCAAAACACTATGGCGGCCTCATTACCCTTGAAGTGAGCGCGCCAAAAAGTATTACCATGCTGCACTACGACTTTGGTTGTATCAGGCGTTCGGTAGGTCTGGCCGTCGCGGTCTCGCCTCTGGTGCTCCGAGTCCGGCTGTCGGCCGTGGCTGGGGTCTTGGAAACTTCGTGACGCCGCTTTCCAAGCCGGAGACGGTCTACTCGACCGAGCTCGACGAGACCACACAGCCTGTCGGCACGGACGTCGTCGCCTTGCAGTAACTCAGGGAGAAGTTCGGCCCGAAATGGCGCCGCTGACGGTCTAGAATCTCCGAAGGTCTCGCATAGACCTTGCTGCTAATCGCAAACTATGCGCCTACAACGGTAAGGAACCGGTAACAACTATTCTTGCACCCAGCAAGATAAAAACTCTCGCAGGTAACTGTGAGCATGAAGTCGCTCAGACTTTGTGAGGGGATGCTCGATGCGGTACGAGCTTGAGTGTACATTCCATCGCAAGATGGGGCACGGCACAATACCGACCGGTTTCTCTCGAATCCGGATTTTGACCAGTTTAAGGTCAGAATAAGTCGAGAGACAATAGCCTCAACCAACGCTCACCACCTCAGGTGAGTTCCCGAAAGGGGTTAAAGATTGGTTGGGGTATTTTCTTTGGTTTTATAACCGGACTCTCTTAACATACAAAGGTAACACTACGAGGCCTTCACGCTATCAAGGAACCCATAGAGCAATCGCAAGATCCTCGTAGAATTTCAGTCCGGCTTCGACGCTGCCGAAGCGTGTAATAAGGTAGGCGTTTCTGGCGGCATCATATTTCTCCAAAATATCTTCATCAGAAGTCCCGTTGCCACCAAATTCTCGTCGAACCTAGTCACTGTAATCCGCGCTCTAACCAGTTGGCCACGACATAGCATCTTGATCTGATAATCTTTCCATCACAGCGATTTACTTTACACCTTTTCTCGCTGGTGTTAACTCATGCTGGCCTAAGTTCAGTTGCGTACCTCGGAGAGTCGTGCAGCGGCCTCCTCGAACTCTCAATCACGATCACTGAGTTTTATTGGTCGCAATAAATAGTCCACGCGTGGTCAAGAGCCAGGCTGAGTGGTTGGACTACAACTGGTTCTGGATCGGTACCTATTGCTTTGACGAGGGCGCAATAGAACTCACCAAGTGGTGGCTTGGGTATATCTGTGAGGTAGTCCATTAACAGCTAGTCTTCTGCCCTGCTTGCTGGATTTCGTGGGGCGGCGGGCGTAAGGTTGCAGCGTGGCGGTAAGGGTGAATCTGGTATGGTGCCAAACCCTAAAAAACAAACAGCCTTGCCGTCACCTGTCTGGCCAGGGTTCGAACTTTACGTATCTGGCGGAGGGAGAGGGATTCGAACCCTCGATAGAGTTGCCCCTATACCGCCTTTCCAAGACGGCGCACTAGACCAACTATGCGATCCCTCCATTGCCGTTATTATACCCTGGAGGGATTATACCTAAAAATTACTACAAAAACACCTTGCTCTAGATGCAAAAACAGGTTTACACTTACTCTACTATGCCCGTTATAGAACTTAAAGATATTAGTAAAATTTACGGTTTCGGCGATGCGACTACGGTTGCGCTTGACGAGATCAACCTTACTGTCGAGGAAGGAGAGTTTGTGGCTGTTATGGGTCCTAGCGGATCGGGCAAGTCCACACTCATGAATATAATAGGACTACTAGATCGACCTACTCATGGGGTGTATCTGTTAAATGGCCGGAAAGTTGCTAAACTTAGGTCTAATCAGAGAGCTAAAGCAAGAAGAGA
>DAHXLE010000033.1 GCA_027371825.1 Candidatus Saccharimonadota bacterium | reverse complement strand
CCCGGGATGCAAGTTAAGCGTATTGTACTTGAGGGATGTTACTAATGAATATATAATTACAATCTGTTTTGGTGCCTGTAGCTCAGTTGGTTAGAGCGCCTGGTTGTGGTCCAGGAGGTCGTGAGTTCAAGTCTCATCAGGCACCCCAAGCAGAATTTTATACCGAGCAGGATGACCACAGCTCTTACGTAATCTTTATTTTACATTTCTGACTTTTTCGTCGAACACATAAACCTTTGCTCAGCGAGTTTGATTATTTATTCATATATGCTGTATTATTGCAACTAAGGAATAAATAATGAGCGATAGAGACCGTGTGCCAAAAACAACCGAGGAGCAAACCGGGGCATATATTGCATATCAAAACGCAGCACAATGGCAGGAGTTTTTTAACTGTTTAACGGAATATTCTAACGAAAAAGAGCTTGCTCGAAAAGTAGAAAATGAGCTCAATGCACAGTTCCCGTATAAAGGGCGTACTGTCTACATGAGCGGCTACGGTTTTCATCCGGTTTTGACCGAATGTGGAGACGAGAGTGGAGTAGGGGTTTGGTGTTATGAGGAAGGGCGCGAAGGCAGGCATGAAGGGTTTACCGTAATAAATACCCCAGATCAAGATGGCGCCAAAGCTTATCAAATAATGCAGAGAATTATTGTCGGCGGCCGAAAACAAATGGTGAGCCCTAACAAATATCGAGAAGAGATATATTTTGACCTTTTTAATTTACGCAGCAGTTTACTGCTTGTCGATGATTTTAATTCAATCTATGCCAATCAAGGCTACGAGCACCTTGATATGGACAACCAACGAAGAGAGATATTGGAGTCGTCGGTGATGCTCTCGGCATTACTGCGGTCTACTGCTTTTAGACGAATGCCTCTATCTAAACAACAACATCAAGTATCATCTATTATCAATCAGCTGGAGCAAAAAACACAGATACGCGAGACACAAATTCTCGCAGAATCCGATTATGGCTATGTAACAACCGAAAAAGCTTACAGTACATTGATGAATATTTATATTGGCGACTCTGTCATCAGAGGTATGTGTTTGGGGCTAGAATCCCCAGAGAGTATTTCTCTAAACGATCGTGCCATACGTCGTGACGCCAATATGGTCGACAAGTCGGGTGCAATATGTTTAGTGATTGATCCCAGTCCAGCCACAAAACATGACCTAAGTTTAGGACCCAGTCAATTGTTATATCTTCCGGTTCGTCAAGACATGGTATTAGAGAGGATAGCTGCCTGAACTGTGTGTCTACACGGGTATTTAGGCTATCTGCGACTTCAACCTCTGAACGATTTAAGATATACTGAGCACTCGAGGACCATTATAGAATCAGTAGATCATCAGTTGGTTTCACCTTAATAGCATTAAAGGTAAATTATAGGTTTATGAATAAATTATACAAACTACTCAAGAGTTACTTTCTGTTCAGTTTAGCGGCTGCTGCTCTTGTTGCCGGACTCATCCTACTCTTTTTGGGATACGGAACAACCGCAGATTGGATAATAGGGACAATAGCGTCGATTGAGGTTGTTCCGTTGGTCATCGGGATGTACAAAGACCTAAGGGACGGCAGTTACGGTATCGACATATTGGCTGCGTCCGCTATCGCCGCTTCGGTTATTATGCACCAGTACTGGGCCGGTATAGTAATCGTGCTCATGCTAACGGGAGGTGAGGCACTTGAGAATTACGCTGAGAGTCGCGCTAAAACCGAGCTTACCGCGCTTTTAAGCAAGGCGCCTAAACTAGCCCATGTCGTAAAAGGCCGAGAGACATTAGATGTACCGGTAAGTGATGTACGTGTCGGTGATAAATTAATCATAAAGCCCGGAGAAGTCGTACCTGTTGACGCGACAATCATTGACGGGCAAGCAAACTTTGATGAATCAAGTCTAACCGGCGAAAGTCAGCTCCAACTAAAGAAGATTGGCATGGATGTCTTAAGTGGGTCGATAAATCTTGATGGCGCTCTAACTGTTAAGGCTTTGAGAGCTTCTGCGGACAGTCAGTACGAGCAGATTATTAAGCTCGTAAGGGCCGCCGGCAACAGTCACACACCGTTTGTGCGTCTCGCAGATCGTTATAGCATTCCATTTACCGTGGTATCTTTTTTAATAGCAGCCGGTGCATGGGTGGTTAGCGGACAGTCTATCCGTTTTTTGGAGGTTTTAGTGGTTGCGACACCCTGCCCGTTAATACTCGCTGCTCCTATCGCTATTATTTCAGGCATGAGCCGGGCAGCACGTAATGGAATCATAATAAAAACCGGATCAGCGCTAGAGAAACTTGCGGAGGCAAAAACCATAGCATTTGACAAGACGGGTACTTTGACGGGCGGAGAACTGTTGGTCGATACCGTAAAGTCATATGGTTCATATAACAAGAAACAACTCTTAGAACTTTCTGCTGCCATCGAAAAGAACTCTAATCATGTTCTCGCGAAAGCCATAGAAATTGCTGCCGGCAAAGCTAAGATTAAGTTGCCTAAGGCTAAAAATGTCAAAGAGGAATCTGGTCTGGGTCTTTCAGGTATGGTAAAGAGGGCTCATGTACTTGTCGGTCGACTCGAGCTACTAAGGTCTCACGGCGTTAAAATACCCAATAACATCAAAGCGTCGGAGATACGTCAAACATCTACATGGATTGCTGTTGATTCGCAATTCGCGGGTATTATCAGTTTTAAAGACGAGATTAGGCGGGAGGGTAAGTCTACGCTAAAGAAATTGCGTGAGCTTGGCTTTAATCGAATTATTATGGTGACCGGGGATAACGCTGCGACCGCCAAGGAAGTAGCCAGAAAATTGAGTATTAAAGAGGTTTTTGCCGAAGCGCTACCTGCAGATAAGCTTAGGGTAGTAGAAGATGTCAAACAAGAAGAAAGACCGGTAGTGTTTGTGGGAGACGGGGTTAATGATGCACCCGTACTACTTGCGTCAGATATCGGAATCGCTATTGGTGCCAGAGGGGAAACGGCTGCCAGCGAGTCGGCCGACATGGTTATTATGCCTAACACTCTAGAGCGCGTAGCAATGGCCGTTAGTATCGCTAAGCGGACGTTCTGGATAGCTAAGCAAAGTATTCTGGGCGGCATATTGCTTAGTATCATATTGATGCTGATATTCTCAACGGGCAGATTTAAGCCGATATACGGTGCGATTATTCAAGAAGGTGTCGATATTGTAGTGATCTTTAATGCACTCAGAGCTCATACCGGGGCCAGAAGGGAATTACTAAAGTAGTAGTGCTATGGCTACAGGAACCAGCAGGTTATCACTACCATAGGTACCAAGATTCTCAAGTACTGCAGCAACTATGGGCACATACAAGATATACATCCAACCGGTATGTGACAATAAGATATAAACAGACGTAATAACAACGGAAGATACTATGAATCCCAGTGTACCTACTAGGCTTTTCTGAGAACCAAATATCTTATAACGAATATTGTGTTTGACGGCTTTTTTACCCAATACCGTAGCAACAGTATCGGCAATTGCTAAATGGAGCATTGCTGCCATAAATATGTAACGATTGTGTGCTATATAGGCAGTTCCGACAAATCCGTAAGTGTAAAAAAATTCTCCAATAGTATGTCGACCTAATGAACTTTTTGAAACGGATATCGACAGCAGCTTCCTAACGGGTTTAATTAATGCAATAGCTATCATCGCCAGAACGAACACGAGCGACGACAGCTCTATGTCGTACCAGCTTAAGAACCAAGGCCAAAAAGCAATAAAACTGCCCACTCCCATATGGATAGTCTTACGAATAAATTCCGAGCTATGTTTTTTGCCTCTCCATAATATTTCAGAGATTACTATGACAGACAGGGTTCCTGCCGCGGCGATGGCTAAGTGAAGCATTCGGATACAATTGTAACCCATAATTACACATCGGAATGATTCTTTTTGTAGTCACCTTAGTACTAGTTATGTAAACCTCCCCTAATTTTAAACATCTTGTCTCTACTAAATTAGAGGAGGTCGACGGTTTAGAACATACTTCCAAATGCACCAAATCTCCACTGGTCGGGGTGAAAGGACTTGAACCTTCGACCTCCGCGTCCCAAACGCGGCGCGCTAGCCAACTGCGCCACACCCCGACAAGATATTCCAGTAATACTTACAGAGCTTCAGATATCTTCGTCAATTAGCTCTTTGTGTATTATAACAAGTACGAGTTGTCGTATCTAATGTAATGGTCGGGGATGCGGGATTTGAACCCACGACCTCGGCGTCCCGAACGCCGCGCGCTACCAAGCTGCGCTAATCCCCGGCTAGTTAACAGAGGTTGATTATATCAGAAAAGCTGACGTATGTGTTTGATTGACGTCGCTAAGCCGTCATTACGGGTGCTGATTATTACGCCATTAAGTTGACGCGGACCGTTCGTTTCTAATATGTTACGAGTTTTTACGCCATTGCGCCACCTAGGTATGACGCTTGAGTAGGTTATTCCAAGACTAGATTCCAAAACTCCGCACATGCCGACGTCGCTTATATGGGCTGTTCCTCCCGGAAGTATTCTGGCATCAGCCGTGGGCACATGCCAATGATCACCGACCACAGCTGTTACCCTGCCGTCCAGATAATGCCCGATAACAACCTTCTCGCTAGAGTAGTCACCATGAAAGTTAACAATTGTTGCGATCTTTTCGGTGTCTTTTTCCTGAGACAATATCCAGTCTATGGTCTGCAGTACGTTGTCTGTTGGCTTATCCGAATCTCTTCCTACGACATTACCCAGTAAGCTAATGACCAAGATATTACCTGCGGGCAATTTAGCATATTTATAACCCAAACCGGGTGTGCCGTTTGGATAGTTAGCCGGTCTAATAATGGGTTCCTTGGGGTCTGATAGGTACGGTATTATTTCTTCAAGGTTAAGAGACCAATTGCCACCAGTACAAAAATCGACACCTGCGACTAGTAATCGTTTAAAATCCGCTACAGAGATCCCGCGCCCATCAGTGGAGTTTTCTGCTTGTGCAATGACAAAATCCACACCATTATCTTTAGCTAGTTTGGGTAGATGCTGCTCTACTGTTTCAATTCCAACGTTGCCCATAACGTCGCCAAGATAAAGTATGTTCATGATTGTTTGACTACTTAGCAAACTCTATGGCTCTGGTTTCTCGGATTACGTTGACCTTAATTGTACCCGGATATTGCATAGAGGACTCTATCTTTGTGGCGATATCTCTAGCAAGTTTTATGGCCGATAAATCATCTATCTGTTGCGGTCTGACAAATACTCTTACCTCTCTTCCGGCACTTATGGCGTAGCTTTTTTCGATGCCCGGAAAACTGTTGGCGACATTTTCTAGATCTTTCATTCGTTCCGCAAAGTTCTCTGCACTAATGTTTCTTGCTCCCGGTCTGGAGGCGGAAACTGCGTCTACTACTCTGATAATCAAAGCTTCGACACTTGTTGCTTCCATGTCGTCATGGTGCTGTTCGGCAGCTTGTGCGACGGCTTCGGGAACTCCATATTTACGAGCCATCTCGCCGCTGATATGGTGGTGTTTTCCTTCCATCTTATGAGTTAGCGCTTTACCCATATCGTGGATCAGCGCAGCATACTTAACGGTCTTGACGTCTGCGCCCAGCTCTTCCGCTATCATACCAGCCATATGAGCCATCTCGGTAGAATGCTTAAGAACGTTTTGGCCGTAACTTGTTCTAAATTTGAGTTCACCGAGTAAGTGAAGAATTTCCTTAGGTACTCCTATTATACCAACCTCTCGCGCGGCATCTTCTCCGGCCCTATTTACTTCTTTTTCTACATTCTTTTGAGCTTTATCCACGACCTCTTCGATGCGACCGGGATGCACTCTTCCGTCTTTCAGGAGCATCTCTAGTGCTATTCTTGCTACTTCTCGTCTCACCGGGTCAAACGAACTGAGAACAATATATCCCGGAGTGTCGTCTACCATAATATCTACTCCGGTTGCTCGCTGAAGCGCTTGAATATTCCGTCCTTCTTTGCCTATGATGCGGCCTTTCATCTCTTCATCTTCAAGCTTGACGCTCGTAATGGTTCGTTCGGCCGTAACCTCACTGGCCATCCTCTCCATTGAGGATGTTATGATTAGGGCAGCTTGTTCCTCGGCGGTATCTTTGGCTTCGTTCTGTAGTTTTGCAATTAGATTTGTTAGATCACCCCGGATATCTCTCTCGGTCATTTGCATCAGTTTCTCGGCAGCATCTTTCTGTGATAGTTTGGCGACCTTTTCTAATTTTTCTTGCTGTTTCTTCCTGATATCTCTAATATCGTCTTTGAGTGTTTCTACTTCGCTCTCGCTCACACGTAGCTTTTCGTTGCGCTTGTCAAGTTCATCCAGTTTTTTATCTAAATTGTCTTCTCGCGTGACCAGTCGCTGTTCAAGATCTTTCAACTCACTTCTTCTGGACTGCTCTTCTTTACGTGCTACTTCGGCAATTTTAGCGGATTCTTCTCGTGCTTCTGCGAGTATTTTATTCGCTTCTTTTTTAGCCTTGTCTAATTCTTTTTTGCCCTCTTCCTCGTGACTGATTCGACGTTTTCTAGATATGGTTTCATTCACACCATATCCAGCGCCCAGCCCTACTATAGCGAGCACTAGCGCTAATATGTTCATAGGATTCCTTTCTACTACAACAGATAGGCCACTTCGTCACGCCGGCAATCACTATTACTTCATTAGCCGAATTGAGGTTAATGACTATCTGAAAATCAAGATTAATATAGATAACAATAAGTCGGAACTGCTCCCAAATCTCTCGCAAATTCCTACTCTGCATTATACGACGGCTGCATTAAGATTGGCAAACAAAATTAGCGCCCGGTGGCGGTACGTATCACGAGCACGATACTTCGTAATTTATTTTCTCGGATTTGTGATGTGAGGGTCCGATCCATAGCGGGGAAGAGCTATGATATCGTTCTGGCCTTCGAGCAATTTAGAGATTCCGGCCTCTAACCAATTGTCGCCCTTAGAGGATACGATAGGCGTGCCGAGCCCATAGCTGAGCGAGTTTGCAACGGTTAATCCTATTCGCAGACCAGTGAAACTGCCGGGTCCCTCAAAACAAACAATTCCTTCTATGCTATGCCAGTTTTTGCGATGTTTCATTAAAAGTTCATTTGCTTTGGAGTGAATAGTCTCAGCTAGCTGTCGACCCGCCTCCCAGCTCTCAAGCTCCAGTTGTGTCTCGGAATCAAACAAGCCGATCTGTGCCATGGGACTATCGGTGCGTACTGTCAGAATTAGCATCGTTATGTTACGTTTCTCATAAGATAATCTAGTGAAGACGGCCAGCTGAACTTTAGCATTCGTATGTTATGATCGGTAGCCACAAACTCTATCGTCAGTCTTTCTTGTGGTAATACGTCGCGTACGGTGTGTGCCCATTCAAGCACCATCACCACATTAGGCTCATGCAGTGCCTCATTAATTTCTTCTCCGATTACTCCCGCTTCGTTCAGTCTGTAAAGGTCGAAATGAGCCAGCTCGCCAGAAGTGTGTGAATGGCCGGCGGGGAACTCATACCGGTTAGTTATCTTAAATGTTGGGCTGGTAACGTGCGACGAAGAACCCAGACCTTTAGCGATACCTCTAACGAATGTGGTCTTACCGCCACCCAGGTCTCCTATAAGCTCCAGCACCTCATGACCTTGCATGTTTTGTCCTATGACATTTCCGATTCGTTCGGTGTTTTCAGAATGCATAGATTGAATGACGCGGCTGCTTAATTCCATTATTACGACATAGTATATTCGGCTGTGAGGTTATTACAAGCTAGCCGGTCGGTAAAATATTAAAGCCATTATGCCAAAATGTCGTCAGGGTGCTTCTCGTTTATCATGAACTACATTTAAGATATACTTGAGCTTATGCTTCAGTTGAGTCAAAAACTAATGAACCGTCCTATAATTTCACTACGAACAGGAACCAGCGTAGGGACGGCGCTAATGCCCATAATCGACCCCAATAATTTAAAGATAGAAGCTTTTTATTGCACGGATCGATTTGATAAAAAACTGCAACTATTGCTCCTCTACCAAGATATCAGAGAGGTGATACCTCAGGGTTTCTTGGTCAATGACCATGAAGTTCTCGCTGCTCCAAACGACGTTGTAAGATTGCATGGTTTAATGAAACTGAATTTCGGTCTTATCGGTAAACCGGTAGTAACCATCAGCAAGAATAAGGTAGGGAAGGTGAATGATTTTGCGGTTGAAATTGAGACAATGTATATACAAAAACTTTATGTCGGGCAGAGTTTATTGAAAAATTTATCGGGAGGATCTTTGAGCGTAGATCGTTCTCAAATCTACGAGATTACCAGTCGCAGTATAATCATCAATGACTTGTTAAGAGAAGCACCGTTAAAAGCCGCGATCCCCGTTAATTAAATGTTCATCATCAAGAGCCTGCTTAACATCGTCGTAGCTAAATCCTTGGTGAACCAAATAGCTTGTAAGCTTTACCGTGTCATTCTTGTAGGTGCTGAGCTTTCGCTTTTTGGTGATCATATGCCTAAGAGCTCTTAGATCATTGTCGGTGTATTCGTCTAGGACCGATCGAAGTATTTTTTCTTCGACGTGTTTTTGCCTTAGTTCTTGTTCGAGTCGTCGTCGGCTGGTGGGTCTTAGCGCCTGTCTGTTGTCTACCCACGCCCGAGTAAAAGAGTAATCATCGAGCAATTTTATATTACTTAACTTGTTAAGTATGTATGTTATATATTCCGCAGGCACTGCTTTCTTCTTCAGGTATTGCCTCATTTCCCATACGCTTCTAGGTCGGATACTTATGAAGTTTAGAGCACTGGCATAAGCTTCTTCTTGAGCCGATAAATTCATGAGTTCATCCAGCCGCTCTTTGCTTATGTCTAGACCGATCGAAAGTTTTTGCTTGAGAAGAATTGAGGCGCTCACATTAAGAGCATAATGTCCATCAATGTAGACGGAATACTTGTTGCTGTTATTTTGTAGTGTTCGTATACTGCTGATCTTCATTTTTAGTGCCGGTTAAACAATTCGCTAAAATGAGAGCAGAGATGCGTCCTATTCTTTTTCGGCTTTATCTCGTACGGTTTTAGCTATTTCATCCATGAGCTTAGGGTTTTTCTCTAGAAACTGTTTTGCTGCTTCGCGACCTTGCCCGATTTTCTCTCCTCCGTACGAAAACCAAGCGCCTGCTTTTTCTATAACGTCGTTATTCACCGCCAGATCGATTATGTCTCCGGACTTGGATATACCCTCATTGAACATAATATCGAATTCAGCTTCTCTGAATGGGGGTGCAATCTTATTCTTTACAACCTTAACTCGAACGTGATTACCGATAGCCTTATCCCCTTGTTTTATTTGGGAAGTTCGTCGAATGTCCATTCGTATCGATGCGTAGAACTTGAGGGCGTTTCCCCCCGTGGTCGTTTCCGGATTACCGAACATGACTCCTATTTTCATTCGCAGCTGATTAATGAATATAACCGTCGTTTGACTGCGAGATATGACACCGGTTAATTTTCTAAGAGCCTGACTCATTAATCTGGCCTGCAGACCCATTTGGGCGTCGCCCATTTCGCCTTCGATCTCGGCGCGTGGTACTAAAGCCGCAACGGAATCGACCACCACGATGTCTACGGCGTTCGAGCGAACTAGCGTCTCGGTTATTTCCAGAGCCTGCTCACCGTTGTCGGGTTGGCTTAAGAGCAGGTTATCTATATCTACTCCGATACGCTTAGCGTAAGCTGGGTCCAGGGCGTGTTCTGCGTCTATAAACGCAGCTGTTCCACCGGCTTTCTGAACCTCCGCAATGGCGTGTAGCGTAAGGGTTGTTTTGCCTGAGCTTTCCGGCCCGTACACCTCTATGACTCTCCCTTTCGGAATTCCGCCGCCTAATGCCAGATCTAGAGCCAGACTACCGGTAGGCCAGCACTCCACTTTACTGTGTGGTGCTTCCCCTAACTTCATTATGGAACCCTTACCGAATTGTTTTTCGATCGTCTCCAGGGCAAGACCTAATGCTTTGGATTTTCCCTCATCTACCGCTTTATTAGCTGTTTTATTATCGGCCACTTGTGTTATCCTCCCTCATTATCGCATTTACTTTACGTCAGCTGCGCCTTATTATATCAACATAATCCCTAGTGTCGTCTACGAAGCGCCAGGATGCAAGCATAAGTATTATCTAAAGCTTTATGGATAACAATCAAAACACTCCAAATGATCCGAACCCGAAAGCGGTAGTTAGCGGTCTATCCGGTAACGAGATGTACTGCGCCGCAATGCTTAATATGGCTCCGGGTAACCTATTGATTGGAAATAGTGTTTTCTCGATGGGTGTTATAGGCGGTCTTAGGAGCGGAATCAAAACTACGCTTGGAGGCGAGATAACTACTTTTACGGATATGGTGGCACAGGGGCGTCAACTTGCATACGGTCGCTTGGTTACCGAGCAGCAGCAAACCGGCGGAAACGGCGTGGCGGGGGTCAGCAGTGAAATTGTCTTCCATGGCAATAACGTTGAATTCTTATCTGTCGGATCGGCCTTACATGGCGGAACCGGTAATTTTACGACTTCGGCCGATGTTCAGGAGCTATTTTGTCAAGTCGATAGCGGTTTCGTTCCAACGTCATTTGTTTTTGGAAATGTTGCGTACTCAATCGGGGTGGCCGGAGTAGCTATGGGTGGACTAAGAAAAATTGGTCATGGTGAGGTTCACTCTTACAGCGATCTTTTCAACGTTACCCGGCAACGTGCTCTCGACAGAATCATCGATGATGCTAAAAAGGTGCAGGCCAATGCGGTTATAGGTATTAAGACCACAATTCTTCCCTTTGGTAGGACCGGGGTTCAAGAGATGGTCATGATCGGTACGGCCTCAAAACATTCATTAGTGGATCAAATTATGCCCGGTAAAGTTATTACGAGTGATCTAACGGCAGAAGAAACCTGGAATGTGACTAGGATGGGCTATATGCCTTTGGAATTGGTACTCGGAACGTCCGTTTACTCTCTTGGAGTGATAGGTGGTTTGCGCTCAATCATCGGAGAGATCCGACATGGCGAAGTAGCTCCCCTGACTGAAATTATCTATGGTGCCCGTGAACAATCTATCTCCAAGCTAAAAACTCAAGCCGCAGCGGTTGGAGCAGATGATGTTTTGGGTGTCAAAACGTACATCTATGATCTTGGCAGTGATTTGATTGAACTGTTGGCGATCGGTACGGCTGTCAAGAAAATCGATGGGGTAAGGACTAGGTCAGATCAGCTACCTCCTCAGGCTATCATTCGCGACAAACAGACTTTCGTTAACACCGCAGAAATGCATTACGGCTTTAATCTAAACGATGCGAGCGCTAACTAATATTTAAATAAGAGACTTAACCTGAATCAGACGATATATTGTTATCGAATCATATCATTTTTCTGTGATCTTCTCTGGTAAAATTTATGCCGCACCAATTTTATAGCAAAGTATTGTGTTCTGTAGTCGGAATAGCCGGTTTTTTACCTAGGTGCAGATATGCTTTGTGAGTTGCCTTCCGTCCCCTGGGAGTCCTTTCTAAAAGACCAAGTTGGAGAAGATATGGTTCGATAAAATCCTCTATCGTGGTGCGCTCTTCTGCCATTAGTGCCGCGATCGTCTCAACGCCAACGGGACCTCCTCCGTAATTGTCTATGACTGCCGATAATAAAAGCCGGTCGGAGACGTCGAGTCCTAATTCGTCAATTTCCAGCAGGTCAAGCGCTTTGGAACTTAACTCTACATCTATAATTCCATCACCGTTTACGTCGGCATAGTCCCTAACCCGCTTTAATAGCCTATTGGCGACTCGCGGTGTGAGACGTGCTCTTTGAGCTAGAATAGAAGCAGCTTTTTTGTCAATACCGACGCCCAGAATCTTGGCCGAGCGGATGATTATCTGTTCAATCTCTGACGCAGTATAAAATTCCAGCCTGTGAATCATTCCGAATCGGTCTCGAAGGGGTGCTGCAAGTGCGCCGGTACGGGTCGTGGCGCCAATGATAGTAAACTTGGGCAGATCTAATCTTAGAGAACGGGCACTGGGGCCTTTGCCTAGCATAATATCTAACTTAAAATCCTCCATGGCTGAATACAGCACTTCTTCTATGACTCTGTGTAAACGGTGGATCTCGTCAATAAAAAGAATATCTCCGTCCTGAAGGTTGGTGAGCAGGCTGGCGAGATCTCCAGCTCTTTCTATGGCAGGACCCGAGGTTATTCTTATTTGTGCTCCCATTTCGTTGGCTATGACACTAGCCATAGTTGTTTTACCCAGCCCTGGGGGTCCGTAGAGTAATATATGATCTAGCGGATCAGAACGTTTCTTGGCGGCCGCGATGGCAAGTCGTAGGTTTTGCTTTAGTCGGCGCTGTCCTATGTAGCTGTCGAAATCCTTGGGTCGTAGCCCGACCTCCAGCTCGATTTCCCCGGGATCTTCGGGGTCGGCAGTGGTAAGCATAATGCGGTCGATCATTTCTTTGCCTTTAGTGCTAATCGGACTCTTTCTTCAACGCTAAGCTTAGGATCAACTTGACTTAAAGAAGCCGCGGCGTCGCCAGGACTATAACCTAGCGTAACCAAGGCCTCGACGGCTTCGTCTTGTAAAAGAAAGCTTGTTCCGCTCAATAGACCCACGCTAGAAAGATCGGCACCGACTAATCCTACTTTATCTTTAAGCTCTACTACTACTCGCTCGGCCACTCTTTTACCGACCCCATTCGCGCGAGTAATGTATTTTACGTCCCCGGAAGCTATAGCAGTCTTTACTTCATTAATCCTTCCTATACCAAGTAAGGCAAGAGCCATCTTTGGCCCAACACCATTAACGGCCAGTAAGAGCTCAAATAGTTCTTTTTTTTCTTGCCCTATAAACCCGTAAAGATCATGAGTTTGTTCTCGTATATGTTCGTAGATATATAGTTTTGCTTTGGTTCCGGTCTCTATTCTACTGAAGTCCTCAGGAGTTACCAATACGCCATAACCGATACCGCCGGTCTCCACAACCACGATCTCTGCAAGCTTTTCAGCAACTATGCCACTTAGCGTCACGATCATAGTTATATTATTGCATGTTTAGTTAAAGGATAGATCATAATCCTATCTATCATCAGCCAATCAGCACAGTCCGTATATCCGGTTTGGAGTACAAATGGACTGTCTGTTATTGAGTATTTCTAAAAACGATGGGAATAGCCCGAAAACATCATAAATAATTCGCCCTAACTATTCCATGTTGGTTCAGCCGACAACTGGACCGCTGGGCGCGCTGGGATCGGCGCCTATTGAAGGGTCGTCATCGGTCGTTTGTGGCGTATTGGTCGGTAAAGGTGCTTCATTAGGAGCTGGATATGCTGCAGACTGATCAGGACTTACGGGAGCTGATGGCTCTTGGGGCGGTAGAGGCGGTTCGGGAGCTGATGGCTCTTGGGGCGGTAGAGGCGGCTGTGGATCCTGAAAACTACCCTGTTGTGGTACGGGGTTTAGGTTATTGTTTTGATCGTTGGGGTCTAATGGTGGCATAATAAATTCCTTTGTTACATGCTAATGCTTATACCGTATCACATGGTCAATATAACTACAATGAGGGCAGTGTCATAGTGTGGGTGATTGCGGCTGCCAGAGCATCGGCGCAGTCATCAGGTTTCGGGATGTCGTCAAGTCCCAGTATCGTACGTACCATTTCCTGTATCTGCGGCTTGCTGGCTCTCCCGTAGCCGGTGATTGCTTGCTTAATCTGGAGTGGCGTATACTCAAAGATGGAGAGAGCAGCTTGTTGGCCGCAAAGCAGTACGACTCCCCTGGCCTGAGCTACTGTCATGGCGGTGGTGACGTTTTGAGCAAAGAAAAGTTTTTCAACAGCCATACTGTCCGGCCGGCTACTGGCGATTATGTCCGATAATTCGTCGTATATGGTCAGTAGTCTGACGGCGTTATCTTCCTTGACTGGTGTACGTATAACCCCGGCGTCTACCAACAGACAGCGGTGGCCTTTTTGCTCTATGATGCCGAATCCTAAGATGCCGGTTCCGGGATCAATTCCTATTATTCTCATACTACCCGTATAATACCTTCCCTGCAGTTGAGTATAGTATTGCAGTTGTGGTCTCTTACGTCGAGCGGATTAGTGAAGTATTTCAGAGGAGTGCTTTCGCTCAGTTCAGTTATTGAGCAAACCTTCGGCAATATCAAAGTTAACGTGTGTGTTTACTACATCGTTAATTTCTTCAAGGGCATCCATTAGTCTTAATACTTTATCGGCGGTATTCTTGTCGGTAATCTCGATCATATTATTAGGGACATATGTCAGCTCTGCGTCTGTGATCTGAAAACCGCCTTGCAGAAGCTTGTCGCGGACTATGGCCAGGTTGGTGGGGGCGGTGTATACGAGACTTTCACCGTCTTCTTCGATTACGTCGTCGGCATTAGCGTCAACCGCCGCCATTAAAACATCGTCCCCGGTTCCTTGCACTCGAATTAAACCCTTGTGATCGAATTGAAAAGCCACGCTGCCTTTTTCTGCGAGCCGGCCTCCGTGTTTGGTAAAGGCCGATCTTACTTCAGGAAGGGTACGGTTGGCATTGTCTGTGGCTACCTCCACCATTATGGCGATCCCTCCAGGTCCGTATCCTTCATATAACAAATCCTGTATTTGCTCACCGTCCAGCTTACCTGAGCCGCGGTCAATCGAACGCTGTATATTAGCCATGGGCATGTTTGCCGCTTTGGCCTTATCTACTGCCAACCGGAGTGAAAAATTAGTATCAAGATCGCCCCCGCCCCGAGCTGCTATCGCTATGGCGTTTCCAAGTCTCGTAAAGAGTGCGCCGCGAGCGGCGTCTTTGACACCCTTTTGCCTTTTGATCGTTGACCATTTGCTATGCCCGGACATGCTGGTTCATTCCTCGCATTATAACTGAATATATCTGTAATTATAGCAAGCCGAATATTAAATACCAAGATTTCAAAATCTAAATAGCCATCAATATTGTCACCTTGCTACTTTGGTGGGTTTACTGCCGTAATTTTAGATGTATACGCCTGTATAGCACTAAAATTATTCAAGCCGGCCGCCGGTATGAGGGCTGACTCGCCATACGGAGTAGTATAGTTAACAAGAAGAGGATTGGTGCCGCCGTAGCTCAGAGTTAAGGACTGTATCTTGCCTTTTAAAGACTTAGTAAGATCATAGACGGTATGCATATCTCCGAGCGTCAAATCAGTGTGGACATTTTGTCCTATGCTGTCGAATAGTTCGCCAAGCTTGACGGGATTTGCCAATATTCCCAAACTTAAGGCTTTTTTTTCTAGGGCCGCCAGCATGAGTCTCTGGTCGGCCGTTCGTTGGAAATCTGACAGCGCGAATCCGATCGAGTAAGGCGAGTCGCCGCGTGCTCGAGCGAAGTCCAGTGCTTGTTGACCATTTAAGGTATGTACACCGTTTTTTAGGTTGGCGAGCGGATTACCGTAGTTATCACGGCTAGGATCATACAACTCGCCGGCCGGGCTGTTAATTGTAATCGTTATTCCGCCGACAGCGTTGACGGCGTCTTTGAAGGCCGAGTAGTCAATAAGGGCATAATAGTCGATCGGAATGCCAAGATCGGTAGATATGACTTTTTCGAGATCACCCATTCCTCCGCTAGCATATCCCGGCGCGGAAAAGCCTGTATCTAAGATTGCTTGGTTTATTTTTCCATTCCCGGTTTGATCGGGATAGGCGCTCTTCGGCAACGGTACATACAGATCTCTAGGCACGCTGAGCATGAAGGCTGTATGGGTTTTGGTATCAAAGCTTATGACCATTATTGAATCAGTTAAAGCTGCGCCCTGATGTCCCGGGTCGTCAACGGAGTTTCCGGCCAGTAGAATATTAACCCGTCCGCTGCTTTCGCCCTTAAGTGTGGAGCTATGAAGAACCCCCCAAATACCCTTAAAACCACCGAAGTTTTTATAGAATTTATACCCTATCCATCCACCTCCTATTAAGCCAACGATCAGCACTAATAGAACGAAATATTTCATCGTTCTTTTGATGCCTCGATGTTTTTTGGGAGGTTTCTTGTCCGTGATCGGTATGGTGGCTTGACGCGAGGGATAGCTAGTCAGATTGCGCCCTACCATAGGGAAGTCCGATGCTTTTCCGGTCTCGGTGATTCTCTCAGGTCGCGGTCTGGAACGAGGCAGGGGCCTAAGGCCGTCTGGTCGGTTTTCTTTCGACATCGTTACCAAATTATATCAAACGTATCGGTTTTTCTGCCTTGCTTGTGCTGCCAGTTCGTTAATTTCTCGAGTTGCCCTTCAGATCGTAAGAGTAGAGTAACCTTATTACCGAAAGAATATTACAAATATCATGAATGTTGTCAGTAGAGGAATACGAAACGCTTTCCGAAACGGTGTCAGATCGCTATCGATCATAATAATTTTAGGTCTTAGTCTTGGCTTGAGCCTTACTATGCTCATTGCAAGACAGGCGGTAGCCCAGAAGATATCTGCAGTCAAAAGTTCAATAGGCACAACCATTACTATCACCCCAGCAGGGTATAGTAATTTCAGTTCTTTGAATAACTCTCTCACCACGACTCAACTCAGCAAGGTTGCATCTTTGCCGCATGTCACGAATGTTAACGAAACTCTTACGGATAGGTTGTTTACGGCCGGCTCGTCGGTACCTGCTTTTGGGGGAGCGGCAAACACAACCAGAGGTCAGACCAGTTTGACATCGCCCGTAAAAGTGAATCTGGGTAATAGGGGCGGTCGATTTGGTCGTCGTGTTTTTATAGATGGTGGAGGTAGCCTACCGTCCAATTTTACGCCTCCGGTTACTATCGTAGGTACCAATGACCCTCAACGACTTAATAGTCTAACGGGTGCCCAGGCTACCCTCACTAGCGGTAGTTATATAAACGGCAACCAAGACAATAATCAGGCTATGATCAGTTCACAGATGGCGAGTAAGAACAACCTGAAGCTTGGTTCTACGTTTACGGCCTACTCGGCTACTTTAACGGTAAAAGGAATCTACGAAACCTCTAACAGAGCTCTGCAGGGTGAGGTGGTCGTATCTTTACCGACCGAGCAAGCTATCAGTGGTCAGTCGTCTGATGTTACCAATGCCGTTGCAAGCGTAGATTCTCTGGATAATTTAAGCTCTGTTACTAGCGCTATTTCTAAACAACTCGGATCGAGTGCCGATGTGACAAGCTCTGAACAGCAAGCTAATAATGCCGTTCAGCCACTAAACAGCGTTAAAAGTATTGCGTTGTTTAGTCTTGTAGGAGCGGTCGTGGCGGGTTCCGTTATTGTGCTGCTGATCATGGTCATGATAGTTCGTGAGAGGCGCAGAGAGATCGGAGTGCTAAAGGCTATAGGTAGCTCTAACGTACGGGTTATGTTCCAGTTTATGGTAGAAGCTGTAACATTTACGGTCATAGGAGCGATCATCGGTCTTGGTATAGGTATAGCAGCCGGGCAGCCCGTAACCAATATGCTAGTGACCAATAGTGCAAATTCGTCTACGACACAGAATTTAGCCGGCGGCGGTGTCGGTAGACTGTATTACGCCGGCACGAATACTCAAACATTTAAACGTCCCACCGGAGGGTTTTTTGGCCGTGGAGTCGGCAGTGTTCGTAATACTCTCTCTGATATCAAAGCAAATGTCGGATGGGTCATATTACTCTATGGTCTAATTGCTGCCATTGTCATAGCCGTAACCGGTAGTGCCGCGGCTTCGATATTAATTGCCAGGATCAGACCAGCGGAAGTGATGAGGGTTGAATAATGTTAAAGGTTAAAAAACTGACAAAAACATTTCAGTCTGGTGACGGACGGGTAACGGCTCTTAATGAAGTCAGTTTTAACATAGACGAAGGCCGGTTCGTGTCGGTTATAGGGAAGAGCGGCAGCGGCAAGACAACCTTGCTTAGTATACTTGGAACCTTGGAAAAACCTACCTCAGGTACCATTACCGTCGACAACAGAGAACTAACCGGCTTGACAGCTAAAGAAATGGTAGCTTACAGATGCAAACAGATCGGGTTTGTTTTTCAGGGCTATAATCTTGTTCCCAACCTGACTGCATTAGAGAACGTTATGCTTCCGATGGAGTTTGCCGGAGTGCCCGCCAAGCAAAGGATAATGCGAGCTAAAGAGTTATTGGATCAGGTCGGGTTAGTCGGAGATAAGATACAGCGTAAACCCGGCAGATTAAGCGGAGGGGAACAGCAACGTATCGCCATAGCTCGAGCGCTAGCCAATCAACCAAAGTTTATTCTAGCCGACGAACCTACCGGTAACTTAGATTCTGAAACCGGCAAGAAAATATTTGATTTACTCCATGATCTTTCAAAATCACAAAACACGACTGTAATAGTAGTTACCCACGACCTATCTATAGCAGGAAAAACCGATCAGACATTTAAGCTTGAGGACGGCAAACTTTTGTAATAGTTACCAATACCGAGTTTTTTGTACCCGCAGAATTAGATAAAGATATATTGTGTTTGAGCACGCCCTTAGATATACTATGTATAGTTAACGGATTGGCGCATAGTTGATCTGCCTATCCGAATATTAAATACAGAAAGGGACATCTAAACAGGTACCATATGAGTAGCACTAAATCTGTTGCCAATGCTCCGGTAGTAACTCAAGACCGGGAGTTAGAACACAACGAAATCAAGGTAATAATGAGCGCTCTAATGCTAGCCCTTCTTCTTGGCGCGCTTGATCAAACTATCGTTGCAACCGCTCTACCTAAGATAGCGAATGACTTACACGGTCTTAGCGAATATTCCTGGGTTGCTACTGCCTACCTATTGACTAGCGCTGTATCGACACCGCTTTATGGCAAGATCAGCGATATGTTCGGTAGAAAGAAAATCTTTCAATTCTCCATAGTATTGTTTTTGATCGGTTCGGCTCTTTGCGGACTCTCACAAACAATGACTCAGCTGATATTTTTTAGGGGGCTACAGGGACTTGGTGCCGGCGGGCTCATGACGCTCGTTTTTGCAATCATAGGGGACGTGGTACCTCCTAGGAATCGTGGACGCTATCAAGGTTATTTTGGTGCTGTGTTTGCCGTCTCCAGTGTTATAGGACCACTGCTAGGAGGAGTATTAACAGACGATCTTAGCTGGCGCTGGGTATTCTACGTTAACATACCTCTGGGTATTTTAGCTCTTTCGGCTATTGCGGCCAGACTTCATTTGCCTGTACGACACGTTGATCATCGTATTGACTGGATGGGAGCCTCGCTACTGGGAATTAGTGTTACATCTCTGTTATTAGCGACCGTATGGGGTGGAATGACTTATCCGTGGGGATCCTCTCAGATTATAGGACTCTTTACGACATCCATAGTGGGGGGGATAGCATTTGTCATCAGGGAGCATTATGCCAAGGAGCCTATTATACCGCTAAGACTATTCCGTAACAGTATATTTAGCGTCACTACCCTTCTTAGCCTATTGGTAGGCGCGATTATGTTCGGTGCGATTATTTTCTTGCCGGAATATCAACAGCTAGTTCGCGGTGACTCTGCTATCAAATCAGGTTTAATGCTTATGCCGCTAATTATGGGGGTAGTAGTTGCATCGCTGACTGCCGGTAGGCTGACATCCAAGATAGGCAAATACCGTATATTTCCAATAATAGGCTCCACGCTTTTTGTAATTAGTCTCTGGTTGTTTAGCCACATTGAAGTGAACACGTCCAGGCTGACGCTGGGTTTCTGGATGGTTATTCTGGGGGTAGGTGTCGGTATGATTATGCCTATACTGACGTTAGCCGTACAGAATGCGGTTGAGCGCAAGGAACTTGGAACGGCAACCTCTTCAGTGGTATTTTTCAGATCCATAGGCAGCGCTTTGGGCGCGGCTGTTTTCGGAGCGGTATTAACCAATCGACTGTCTCATTATATAACTCAATCACTTCCCGCCAGTGCTAGTGCCAAGGTAGTAGCAGTGATTAAGCAAAGTTTGACAGGAACAGCAGGATTACCTAAAGTAGACGGCGCCCTAATACTATCGGCATTTGCACACGCGTTTCGTGATGTATTTTTGATCGGTATACCACTCGGTGTCTTAACGCTGATTGTAGCATTTTTTCTGAAAGACACCCCTCTAAGAGCTTCTACTAGGGAAATGGCCGAAGGCGAGGGCCTTGAACCATAAAAGGCTTCACTGGCAAGATTTATATATACCTGCGGCGTTCGGCAAACCCAAACGCTATCGGGCCGAGGACCAGAGGCAGCCAATAAGTAATAAGCCTATACAATAAAGCTGCGGCCAAAGCATCAGAGCTTTTAATTCCGAATAACATAAGTCCTGCAACTAATCCTGCTTCAGCGCCCACTAATCCTCCCGGCGTAGGCAAAACGCTGGCGCCTGCAACCCCGAAGGAAAGGACAATCAGAGCCTGAATAGGACTGATATGTACTGCCAGTGAGCCTAGAGTGAACCACAGACAGAGTACGTATAACGTCGTCAAGCTCATGGAAATTATCCAAGCCCGTAATAGGCGTTTTGGACTTTTTGAATATTGGGCAATTTTGTTTACGATACCGATTATCGTCCGGACGATGCGACGTCTGGTTCCTTGCAGAACAGCAAGAACGAGCAGGATAATAAGAACCACTCCACCGGTTATCCAATAAGTCCTTAACGGTATCGCTGGAATAGTTAAGTTACTAAGCAATCTAGGTCTCAATACCAAAACTGCAATTATTAAACTTAGATGGCCAACAATTCCGCTCAGATTATTTACGGCTATGACCGCTCCTGCCTGCTGCTTCGAATGACCGGCTTTTCTCAAGAACTCATAGTTGATACTTATGGCGCCGATGCCAGCAGGTACAAGACGGTTAACAAACATACCGGCCATTTGAACAAGTACTACTTTTAGGTAAGACAGAGTTTTGGTGGCGAGCACGATGTAAACCCCGGCTGCCGCGAAATACGTAGCTAAACTAAAGAGTACCGCCCCCGCTAAGTAGTATGGTTTTATCGTGCCAAGTATTTCTAGGCTCGAACGAAATGAGCCTATCTGGGGTATTACGGCATAGAGGAGAACCAGCAACACCGCAATAGTTGCTACCTTCCTGGAGCTAAGTTTAAAATGCTGATGAGACGAATTTTGTTTAACGGGCATTTTATTAAATTGTATCCCAACAAGAGGTCTTAGTGGGCATTAAACCCTAAACGGTCAAAGTGTCTATGAAATTGCCGCAGACTAAACTATGGGTTATTGATGGATGATGACGGTCGTACCAATAGGTGCCCAATTGTATATCCATTCAGCCTGTGGTACCTGTACTCCGACGCATCCGTGAGAGGTATTGGCAGTACCGAAAACGGATGCTGCCCGCCAGTAATTGCCATGGATAGCATCTCCGGAATGATCAAAATAGTTAACCCACGGTACATTTGGCTGCACATAACCGGGGCCTATCATAGTCTGAGAAGTAAGCTTATCCCAAATATGGAAGGTACCTATTGGGGTGGGGGTGGCGGTTGCTCCGGCGCTGACTAAAAAGGTTTTAATTAGTTGGCCATTCTGGTAGGCATACATATGCATCGTTTTGACGTTAACCTCTATAAGCTTTGGATAAGCGGCAGTATTATTGTCGACCGCAAATGGCACTATGGTACCAGGTAGAGTAATGTTCAGGCCATTACCGCCAAGCAGTTTGTTGGTAATCTGATTATAGGCTTGGGTTGTGGATCCGACCGTAAATCCGTTAATACCCTGGACAAGCATAACGGTATTTCCGTCCGGGTGGGTGACGACAATTTCGTTAACAGCGGGCTTAGTATTTGTTTTCGCCAGGTTTGATAGGTAAGATTCTATATTGGAGTTATTGAGACCGATTGTTTTGGTCAGACCAACCGTGGGCGTGGTGACTGTTAGCCAACTTGTTATGTCGGCTGGACTTGCTGCAATGGCCGAGCCGTTAATGTTGAAATATACTTGTTGGCCTTCGATTCTTTTTAGTGCAGACCGAAGATTATTGGTACTTACTGTAAGAGAGTTAGACTGTCTAGTATCCGATAACCTGAAAGTAAGCTGTCTATTACCGGTCCCGGTTAATCTGTATGCAAGTAGGGATCCGGATAAGGCCGTTAATCCCGCTATTAATATAACGGCGAATGCTAGATAGAGATGCCTAAAATGACGGCGAACTCCAGATGTTTGTTTGACAGTTACCGGCTGAGCGCTCATCCCCTCCACCAAAAGCGGACGAGTTGATTTGGTACGTTGCGTTGGCTGTGTTTGTTGTGTTTTGGATTTTTCTAAAAAATTGATCTGAGGCAGATTGTCTGACCGATCCTGTTTTTTAAATATAGGCGCAAGGTCGTTACCTATTAAAGGTAACGCCGAAGATAATACCGGCATGTTTTTGTCTCCTTTTTTTCTCTTTGTCTCGAAGAATCTTTAGGAAGTATTTCCTACACTTCCACGCTTCTTATGTTTATTACTATAGCACGGCTGTCAATGAGTGCCAATTGTACCTTTAGGACCTACCGGCATATCTAAAACTACCTTATGACTCACATTTGAATTTATTTGAGGGCAGATGGCGATGGCGGGCTTAGATAGCCGGAATCAGGCCTTGAACAGCAGGCCTATTAAGTATCCGGCGATCGCGGCACCCATGCCTATAATTACCATCTGTACGGCACTTTTTATGGGTTTTCCCAATGTCATTTTCGCCTTATATATGCCAATGGCAGCCAGAATGACCGCCGATAATATGAGGGATGAAACTAAAGCTGCATGTACCGGCAAGAAAAAGAACGGTATAAGCGGCAACATAGCACCGCTCAAGGTGGCTACGCCGACTACTACGCTATATATGTAGACGTCTCTCTTGACTACAGGCAATAGATCAAGTTCTTCTCTCACCATCGTATTTATCCAGAGTTCATGGTCTGCTGTTATGTGATCGACGATATCTTTGAGTAACTTACCGCTGAACCCTTTTGCTGAATAAATATCAACAATTTCCTGCCGTTCAATATCCGGCATCTCTTCTACCTCTTGGATTTCACGTCCTCGCTCAGCAGAGTAGTGATCCCGTTCGGCCATTTTAGAGGTATACGCAACGGCTGCCATAGATAGCGTTTCGGCAAATATTGTAGCCAGACCGCCGGCAACTACAATTCTGGTTGATCGTGTCGCCGCGCTTAACCCTAAAAGCAAGCCTAGTATACTGACCAGACCATCCTGTCCGCCTAGAATAATGTCTGAGAGCTTATTGTTTTTTCTGTGAGGTTCGTGACCAATCTTAGGGATTTTTTTTGTCATGATTATACTTTCGCCATATTAGCTTGTGGATGGGGATGATCTTTGGAATATCTCGTAATCCCGGAATGAATGGTACGGCCAGCAGAATGATCGTAGCAAGCGTCGTAAGATAGATCGCTATCAAGTCAACGTTAGTCGAGGAACTAAAGCCAGGTACTTGGTACCAAAGAGCATACAACCAAAGCCATGGTTGACCCGGATAACTTCCAGTTTCGTTCATGACTCCCCATTGAGTACCTTCTAGGTGCTGATGCTTAGCGATACTTGAAAAGTAATTACCGTCTTCCAGAAAAAGCAGCGGTTTTGTATAGTTTGTGCCATAAAAAGGTTGTTGAGCTAATAGGTCGGCGTCTATTGCTCCCGACTCTGCGAGCTCTAGTTCGGTTTTAACTAATTCAGGAACCGGTCCGTCGTTGGCTTTTGGTATGACGGGGTTGCCAGAAGTAAACGATACATTTACAACAGCAGCTTTATAGGCCCGATCCCATGATTTTTGCTGAGATGAGCTAGCAGACGTATAGGTTTTGATAGCTTTTGCGAGCGTTGGATCAGATACTGCAACTTTAGATAGCGGCGACAGTACAAATGTCTGCGCCGTATCAATAGGTTGGTGTACACCCGTTAATAGCTGCCAGGACAGACCGATTTTCTGAACGTTTTTTCTGCCGTTATTGTAAGGAGGTCCATAATTAGCTGTTTCGCTGGTACCGGCAAGCTCACTTGCGGTAGTAGCCATAAAGTCGGCAGGAGCTATTTTTGCCCAACTGGCGACAGTAACCGGTGGATCATCCGGCGACGACAATACAGCCGCTAATCCAAGCACCAACATCAATACCACTATCGTGGCGATGGCGCCTTCTTTTAATATGTCGTAGCGTTTGGTAGGCCCTTTCCAGGTCATTGACTCGGCTACCTTCAGCGCTTTCCGTGACGCCCGATCATGGGGTCGTTTTTGTATCGGGTGTACGACTCCCCTTACTCTGACCATTAATATATGAGCGCCCACAATGGTTACGAGAACTAACGGTATCAGTACGATATGCCACATGAGCATTTGACCAAAGTTCATCAGGTTAAAGAAAGTTCCAAGCCCCGTGGCGTTTATGGCATCTTTACCGTTTGTAGCTATCCATTGTGAATCAAAATTTTGCTGCGACAAATATCCGCTGAAACATTCTACTATCGATATCAAAAATGCGACCAATCCGGTTATCCAGGTCAGCATTCGTTTACCCCTCCAGGCCGCCATCCAGAACTTACCCCATAAGTGTATGACCATGAAGGCCATGAAGAGTTCAACGCCCCAAAGGTGAACGCTATTAAAAAAATGACCGATAGGATTAATATGCCACCAATCAGGGCCACCGATAGCCAGTGACATTCCGGACACAATCACCATTGCGAGTGCTGCCAGGGTTGCTACACCGAATACGTATATCCAGGAGGCTACATATACCGGCTGTCTATCTGGCAGTAACTTACCCGGCGGCAAAAATTTTAACCAAAGGTGCCTAAGCCGAGCGGTCCACATACTGCTTTTAGTGTTACCGGAGTTGGAACTATAGGTTGTTTCTGTTTCAGTAGAAAGCGCAGCATGTTTGTCTTCTGTCTGCTCTTTTTTGCTGCCCGGAAATGGCAACAGCAGAGCCAACCCGAATATAATGACCATTACAGCGATTATGACAAGATTTGCGACAGAGATAGTGAATATTGACCAATGCAGATAGTGTCCCGGATGATTCAGATTTACGAGAGCAGCAACGATAGCATACATTACCTTTATAATACCGCAACAAGGTTTGACTACCAACGAATCATAATGAACGACCGATAAAAAGTCATGTCGACAGATAAAACGCTGACGGCTGGCTACGATCGGATAATTATTTGTTAATTATTTTTTAGTCAAGCCCTCTCGGGAATTAATTAAATTCTCAATGCTCTGTGGCAGCAATAATAAATAAATTAAAGAAGTAGTTTATAGTCTGGTCTGTCCAATAATAACAATACAGGCCGCGATCCGGTGTTATTATCATTTTTATCAGTGGTTTGTATTACATAATCTGTATTGTTAATGCATTGTGCTCATTCGACCGCACTAAGGCCTAAGAACAAATTCGTGCACAATTATAGTCTCGTTCTATGCTCCGACATTTAAAAGTTTGGTCTATTCATAAACTGTATCAGGTACCAAATCTTTCTCGACGCGCTTAAGCATCACGGCATTTACGGCCACAATGATAGACGATATGGACATAAGCAATGCCGCAAACGCGGGGCTAAGGGATAAGTGAAAGGACGGATAGAGAGCACCGGCAGCTACCGGGATGGCCGCCAGATTATAAATACTAGCCCAGGTCATATTCTGTTTCATTTTGCGAACAGTGGCTTTACTCAGGCGTATAGCTCGCAATATATCCGATGGATTTGACTGCATTAGTACGATCTTTGCCGTACCAATAGCAACATCCGTTCCGGCGCCGATAGCGATGCCTATATCGGCGGAAGCTAGGGCAGGAGCATCGTTGACCCCGTCTCCGACCATCGCCGTAAACTTGCCCTCGCTTTGCAGCTGCTTGATATATCTAACTTTATCTTCCGGCAAAGCTTCGGCAAAATATCTTACAATACCTAATTGACCGGCAATTGTTTGAGCGGTGTGCTTGTTGTCACCGGTTATCATGACGACTTCGAGCCCAAGTTTTTTCATCTCAGCAATTGCAGGCCTGGCGGAGGCTTTCGGTGGATCGAAAACACCAATTACGCCGGCAGCTTGATCATCCACCGCAACGACCATCAAAGTTTTGCCTTCATTCAATAAATTGTCGATGTCTTGTCGGATTGGTTCTAGGGTAATGTTGCGGTCTTTCATGAGTTTCTCGGTGCCAACTAGAATTTTTTTATTACCGACATAAGCCTCAACTCCGTGTCCCGGTATGTTGGTGAACTTGGTTGGAGTTTGCAACTTTAGCCGCATCGTGGCCACTCTGTCCAGTACGGCTCTAGAAAGCGGGTGACTTGAGGCAGATTCGGCCGCTCCAACATATCCAAGCAACGTACTTTCGTCTAAGCCATTTGTTAGTATGTCGGTTAATTTAGGTTTGCCCTCGGTTAAAGTACCGGTTTTATCTAAAACTATGGCTTGAATCTTTGAAGCTCCCTCCAAAGTAGCCGCATCTTTAATGAGAATGTTGTGTTTGGCTCCTATTCCGGTTCCAACTGCCACGGCGGTAGGAGTAGCTAAACCAAGCGCATCCGGGCAGGCTATTACGATCGCAGAAATGGCAAAACCGAGTACGGTTAGAAACGGTTGGTTGCTTAGCAGGGACCAGGCAATAAAGGTCAGTAGTCCGGAACCAACAGCTAAGATTACCAGATAGCCGGCAAACTTGTCAGCTACCCTCTGACCGGGTGCTTTGGAGTTCTGGGCCGTCTCGACCATTTTGACAATCTGGGCTAAGGCCGTGTCGCTGCCGACTTTAGTGGCTTTGAATCGTACCGTACCTGACTGGTTAATCGAACCGCCGATTATGTGGTCGCCAAGTTTCTTGTCAACAGGTAACGACTCCCCCGTGACTAATGCTTCGTCAATGCTTGTTTCCCCCTCAATTATCTCGCCGTCAACAGCAACTTTATCGCCCGGTTTCAGTATTAGGATATCGCCCACCTTGACTTCGCTTGTTGGCACCATCACTTCTTTCCGATTCTTCAATAATCTGGCTTGTGGCGGAGTAAGGTCAAATAATGCCTGCAGAGCATCGGTGGTCCCTCGTCTTGACTTCATTTCGACCCAGTGTCCGAATAGTACAAAAGTTATAAGCATGGCTGCGGCATCAAAGTAACTGTCCTTGCTTCCGATAAGCGTTAAGTAAACACTTGCAATATAGGCTGCTGATATACCGACGGCAATCAACACTGCCATATTTAGTATCTTGTCTTTTAAAGCAAAATATGTGGAGTATAAGAATAACCAGCCAGAGTAAAAGTAGACAGGTGTTGTTAAGACAAATGAAATCCATGCAGCGGGACCGGGTAAATGTATACCTAGTTTGTTCCCAAGTGGCGAGTACAGCACTATCGGGATAGTTAGAATAAGCGAGAAAATGAGTTTATTACGAATATCCAATTCCATCATCTTGGCCATTTTGCGTCCAGCCAAGCCGGTGTGATCCATGCCCATAGTCATCGTCATGCTCATCTTGAATTTCTGCAAACGAGTCATTTGATCACTTGTTTGGTGAGCATGATGGGCGTGACCCATATCCATGTGTTCAGAGTTATGACTTCCCAGGGATGCTACGTAAGCACTATCCTCGTGGTGGTGTTCGTGTCCTTTGTGGTTATTAACAGCGTATTTTGCGGGGTCTTTACAAAAAGCTTTATAGCATGTATTGCAGCAGAAGTAGAATGTTTTGTTGTTGTGCGAGCGGGTTAGACCGTGCGCCTTAGTCTCATCTTTATTGACGAATATATGCATGACGGGGCATATGGCCGAGTCTTCGGTTGGATTCTGAGCTTTGTTGTAGTGTTTGTGCCGGTTATTACGCATAATAGTTTCTTGGTGTATTACTCCTTTTGTCCGCTTTTTAGGGTTTGTGTCATGAGATGTTATGCCTTTCTTGTGTGTCTTTATGGCTGAATTTCACATCATTGTCTCTGCGGCTTTGTCTTATATGATCATGTATGGATAGCATAACTATTCCCCAACTTACCGGATTAGTGTAGTGATTATGTTGATAGACTATACTCATGCCGGTACCTACTTCTTGAGATCCTTTAGTTGTTCTTCATAGTCTTTCTGACCTAACTCCCCCTTAGCGTAACGTTGTTTGAGCATGTCTTGTGGACTTGTTGAGGATTGGTTGCGTGGATGTAGCCATGCGAATAAAGCCAAGGAGGACGATAAGACGAGTAAGACCGTAAGCGTCGTATCGGTCCCGGTCCATGAACTATTATCAAAGTTCCCCATATGATTCCAATAACCGCTCATCATACTTCCCGGACTTATCATGCCTGTCATGCCTGCAACCGGGGCATAGTTGCTGGCACTGGCAGGATAGATGGCATTAGGGTTGCATCCGCTGAGCCGCTTTGCGAGCGCTATGTGCATTTGTGTATTGGCGGTGTTACCCATATACCGAACGATTTGCTGGTCCATAACACCGTCAGAAGATGAGCCCATCATGCGTGACATGTAGAAATCGCCCAATTCATCAAAATCTATATTGCTAAGTTGCCCGCAAGTAGTCTGTTTATTTTGTAGATTGTTATAAACTGTTTCACCTTTTTGCGTGTCAGATAACCCGCTATTTGACGTATAACTTTGGCCCATCATTGCCTGAGCCGAGACAACGGCGGGGGTAAGCAAGAACATCGTTCCAATGGTTGCTCCTAAAATGTACTTGTATCGTTTCATGTTAACTTCCTTTTCCTGTTATCTATCTTCGCATCAACTCAAACGCCTGAAGTATCTCTGTGGCTGCCTCAAGCTGTAGCTTTTCGTTCTTTGAATTCATCTTGTCCTTAATGTGTGTTTTCAAGTGGTTTTCTAATATGAGTTTATTAAGAGAGCTAAGTGACTTCTGAATAGCCAATGACTGTGTAATTATATCCATACAGTACTCTTCGTTATTGATCATTTTCCCTAGCCCCTTAACTTGCCCTTCAATGATCTTGGAACGATGTATTGCGCGTTTCTTAATGTCTGGAATCATACTTGCACTGTATACCCCCAGGGGGTACTATGTCAATAATAGAAATATAATCAGCAAAGGTAAGATATGATCGGTAAACATATAAAATTTATTAAAACAAGGTGGTTTTTAGCCATTGCTTGCCTGTTATTTGGAGCGTTCATAATACTCAGCATCCGCTTTTTTACATATAGACCGGACACAATACACTATCATGCCAACTTTGCTTTATATATTAACGGACAACGAGAAGAGTTTAGATCACAGACGTATTACGAAGAGTCCGAGACGTGTGCTGTCGATGCTACAATGACACCGATTGACCGGGCACATATGCATGACGGCGTGAATGATGTTGTTCATGTCGAGGATCATGCCGTAACATGGGGACAATTCTTTACTAATCTTGGATGGTACTTGGGCCCGTACTTTATCGAAGGCCCGGGACCATACGGTACGATGTATCTGGAAAACGGAAACAGTCAACTACACTTAATTCTCAACGGGCAAAATTACACTGACCTTGGTGGGCTGCAAAACACAGTCATCAAAGATCAGGATAAGCTACTGGTCAGCTTTGGTGATTTAAGTCAAGCAACATTACAACAGGAATACAAAGCTATCCCTAGTACTGCTCGTCATTACGATATCACGCCAGATCCACGAACATGCAGCGGTAGCCAGGACCAAACTATTACTCTACGCGATAGATTGGATCATTTATTGTAATGCATGGGCTTTAGATTTGTAGGTAAGCCGTGTGCGCTATAAAATAGCCTGCTTCTAGCTCATTACTGCTGCTTTTTGGTCTCTGATTGGTCCATGTGACAGAATTATAACCTGCGGGCCCCCTGTAAGCCTAAAGCCTTAGATAGAGTGATCTTCCGACGGATAAGAGCAGGGAGTAGAGCTGTTTTTGTAATTACTTTTTATACCCACCATGTTTTATGTAAAATTACCGGTCGTATCCTACGGATTGGCAATATTTGTCCACCAGCTAATTTTTTTTGACATGTAATTGTCCAGCGCCCACCAGGCTGACCCGGATAAACGGTCAAGGCCATAGAGTGCGAAGAAAACCACAGCGTATATAATAGCCGTTCCTATGTCTGTAGAGCTGGCGGTGTACGGCCCACCAAAACCTTCGGCGGTGGTCCAAATCAGTATACTGAATAAAGCTGCTCCGATATACGCGGTACGCCGCGCGAACCCAAATAACAATGCCAGCGCAATCAACGATTCGACGATCGCTGTGAGCGTGGCAAACAAATGAGGATTATAGCCTAAGAATGTTGTCCACAAATGGAACCATGGATGGAGCCAGCCGGGTTGCCCTATTGCGGCTGATTTCACTTGGTTCATAAAGCTGTCCCTAAAGGATGACGTCCATTTGAATATTGCGTCAATGGACCACATAAGGCCGAAGGCAATACGCAGTATAGCTATATGTCGGGAGAGTGAATTTTGTTTGGATACCATATCGAAACTACCCTTTCATTTAAGCATAACAGAAAGACGCATTATTGACAGTATACCTCCGGGGGGTATAGAGTTAAATTATGATTACTTCAGCGAGACGTTATCACGGCAAAGTCAAGACACTGTTAGCCTTTGTTCTATTGTTCGCGTTACTATTTACTGGCAATAATCAGCACGCTCTCGCCTTACAGCCCATGGATAAAAGTGCCAGTCAAAGCATGTATGTTAGCTGTGCGTCGTACTGTGCGGGTATGAATAAGGCTAATCCTAATCAATCGGTTGTCGGCGTAGAAGAAGCACGGGTGCCGGATCCTTTTCCTGACGAGCTCGATTCATTCGGAGCACGGTTTTTGTGCTTACCAGCGTTGAACGTTTTAAATACTCAAGCAAAATTGGGTTGTGATTCCTTTAGACCGCCTGATTTAGTAATAAGATACGTTCGCCTAAGACTCTAAGAACTTCTTCATTTTTTTACGCAACAAACGTAAGTCTTGAAGGAGTGTTCTTGATGAAGGTTCATATAAAGCGTCTAATACGTCAACCACGTAAACGTAACCAGATTATTGATGTAGTCTGTGGTATGCGGGTCAATCCGGCCATTGCTATGCACAGCATTCAACACAACAGCGGCACAAGCTATTACTTTTGTTCTGCATATTGCAAAGCACAGTTTGAAGCCACGCCAACAATATTTGTTAGATAAGGATAAATACTATGAATAACGACCATAAAATAATGTGGCTAATAATGGTAGGAGTCGTTGTTGCTATTTTTGTAGCGGTCAACGTCTCTCACGTAGGCGGTCTTGTGCTTCTACTCACGATCTGCCCTATCGGTATGATGCTCATGATGGCATTCATGATGAAAAACAAAAATCACGGCCACGATACAAAAGAAAGTCGAGATGTCTCGATCAATAAACCGAAAGGATTTTCGTCGTGATTACTACAGTTTTGTTCGCTATAACAGGCCTGTTCATATCGGGATTAATCGCGAAAAAGTTATTGTCACTTAAGATATGCTTAATCTGCGGTAGTGTTGTGGTGACCTGGATGACGCTGTTCGTCCTATATCGCGCGGGATACTTCCATGATCCCGTACTGCTTAGTTTGCTTATGGGGCAGAGCGTAACAGGTTTGTTCTATTTCACCGAGAAGCGAGTTCCGCAAGTCCTGCGCGTCTTTACCTTGCCGTTTTTTCTGACGCTAACTGTGATTTTTTACTACATGATAACGCCAACAAAAGATATATTCCCGGCACTTTTTGTTCTGCTCGGATTATGGGTAGTGGCTTACACTTTATTTGCTTGGCGTAATGATTCGGGCAAGAAGCAATTAACCGATGCAGTTATGCATTGCTGTGAGGACAAATAGATATGGGTATTGTCGCAACAGCATCACTCATTACGGCATTCCTGGCCGGTGTGGCAGGATTATTTGCCCCGTGTTGTATAGGGGTGCTTCTACCGTCATATCTTGCTTCGGTTTTTCGCACGCGTACCAAGATATTCTTAATGACCTTCGTCTATTACCTCGGCCTCCTAACGGTCTTCCTCCCGCTTGGCTTTGGTATTGCCAGCCTGGGCGGATTGTTTCGCGATTACCATGGGGTATTCTTTACTCTCGGAGGATTGTTCATGATTGTTCTTGGAGCGTCGTTAGTACTCGGCAAGTCAATGATGGTTCCCGTTCATGTTCATCCGAAAATTAGCAAAAATCACAACTTTCTCTCATTGTACGTGCTCGGTATCTTCTCGGGTATTGCAACGAGCTGTTGTGCACCGGTATTAGCGGGTGTACTTGCATTGTCTGCAATGCCGGGATCGTGGATCCTTGGCGGAGCCTATGCCCTGGCCTTTGTTACCGGCATGGTTGTGCCATTGTTTTTGGTGGCTATGTTTATGGATCGTACTAAATTGCTCGATCATTTCCTGAAACTGAAACGGCCGGTGCATTACAGTGTCTTTAAACGATCGGTAACCGTGTATCTTTCGAACCTGGTGTCCGGAACATTGTATCTACTCATCGGTATATTCATTGTACTTTTTGAAAGAAGTGAGCCAGCAGTGTTTGGGGCTAGATACCAGGTGGATATTAATCTGTGGGCAGCAGAAACGACACGTAGCGTTAGTCGTTTTACCGATCGGATACCTGAAGGCGGATGGGCGGTAATATTTGTTGCCATATTCGGATTAATCGCCTGGCTAGCATGCCGTCAAGCCAATAACAGTGATCAATAATGTTAAGAATAAGGAGAAACATATATGAAGTTTTGGATAGCGATAGGGTTGATCACTTTAGCATTTGTTGCATTGGTTACGCTCGATGATCGTAAAATGTCACAAAATACCGTTCTACAGCCATCGATCGGTAACTTTGCAACCCTTATTGGTAAGCCTGCACCGAATTTTACACTGCAAGGTGTTAACGGGAAAACCTACAGCCTAAGTCAATGGCGCGGCAAGAAAGTCGTGCTGTTTTTTAATGAGGGTATTATGTGTTACCCGGCTTGTTGGAACCAGATGGCTGTACTCGGAACAGACAAAGGGCTTAATAACAGCCAGGTGGTGTCGGCAAGTATCGTGCCGGATAGTCTGGGTGAATGGAAGGATGCCATACGGAAGATGCCGGAGCTCAGTAAAGGTATAATTCTACTTGATACAACTACTGTTGTTTCAAGCAAGTACGGCGTATTAAGTTTGCCATCGTCTATGCACAAGGGCATGAAGCCCGGGCACACCTATGTAGTTATTGACCAGAAGGGTATTGTTCGTTACACCAAGGATGACCCGAACATGGGGATTAACGATAACATTCTTAAACGGGAGCTGGCAAAACTGTGAAGTAGCAACAATTAATTAAGAACTGAACAGTCGGGTACCTAGTCTAGTTATACCGTGGCAGGATAGCGAATTTTTTTGTCGACTCTGTTGTGCTGTTGGGTATGGCGACGCATAATGGTCCACATGAACCCACACATGCTTAGCGAGGCACCAGGAGCATACCGTAGCGCTTTGGTGTCCGGTGGATCAAGCTTTCCTAGCAGCATACGAAGTTGTACGGTTGTATAGTCCTAAAATTACGTACTTTAGGTTACCTTAACAAAATAGCCTGTCTAGCGATTTATTTCTTTCCAATCTTGCCTAAATGAGTGTATTGAAAACCCGACTCGAGTTTTAGCCCATAACCGAGCGATCGATCCATGCCAATATGAGCTATCCAGATTAAACTCACTCCAATCGATAATTTATTAGAAACCACAACCCCCAGCACGAGTAAGAATAGAGGAATAATTAAACTATGTCCGATGTTATAAATATATGCGCCTAGTTTGTTATCCTTGCTTAGGTAACCAATCATGAAAATATCAACTACAAGCAGAAATATAATAAACCAGTACCATTGGTAGTTAAGATGAAGGTAAAAATAAAGACTGGCAAAAAACACACATACACCCTCAGCTCGTTGAAATACTACAGACTGGTTCACGATTTCATTGTAACAAAAATACCATCATCAACCCGAACTTTTAAACAGATAAGGATAAGGTTATAACAATACAAAAAGCCAGTTTTCCAGGCACCGATAGCAGGATTGAGATTAGCTATTAGTGAAAGATTCGTAGGCGTGCTAGGGGTTGCCGTTTTTGTCTATTCTTTTAAAAAGCGTAGATCCTCCGCTTGCTTTTCTCGATCGGCATCGGGTTTTTAAATTATAAATTGTCTAGACATTTGGGAACTAATTACCGAACCTTGTTGATGCAGAGCTATCGTAGATACTGCTGCGACGACAATACAATAGAATTATGATTCGCATATTGCCAGTTTTAACCTAGGGTTTCATCTGTGAATAAAATAGTCCTAAGATATATATTGGGTGCGTGAGAAGTTTTTAAAGTAAAACTATGCTGGCACCTAGTCTTAGGAAATGACCTTGAGCATATGGCCTAACCTCATACCCGCCGGCATATAAGCACAATAATGCTTAAGGACAATAGCAGTAGATGCGGTAGTTAGCCCCCAAGGCAGCCAGTAATTAAATATTGGTATTTGCCCAAAGAACATAAATGTTTCCGGTTGTTTTCTGTCCTGTTTACGGTCTATTATATATGTAGATGGAATACGATGAAAAATCAGGTCAGAATCCTGAGGATCGAACGGAGTATTATAGACGGCGTATTGACGAGTATTATGAGAAAGAGGGCGATCCCGTTATCGGCCGAGAGTTATCGGTAGAGTTTTTTAGGCATGCCGGCATTAGTACCGACCCGAGTACCACCCCGCTTATCGGCCGCGACGGTGAGCCGATACAAGGAGACGAAGGGCCACTGACATTAGCTGACTATGTAAATTTTGCGGCACAAAGACATCCCTACGCAATTTCAGAGATCCTAGATTTTCTGTTGAAGCGGCCTGGTACCCAATCCTATCAAGCTGCCCGCGAAGACATACTTGGCCGATTAAAATTCGGTAGAGACTAAACTATTTTAAAAGGTGGGATACAATGACAGAAGTTGAGAGGGTTATAACGCCCGACATTAATCAAGACCTTGTCTCGAGCCCAGGTACATCAATGGAGTTAGGTGAGTTGACTGATAACGACAAGCTACCAGCTGAACGGGTAGCAGAAGTAACCGGTAGCGCTGGCTCTACTCCGGAAATGCCAGCCTCGCATCTTGAAATTGATGCCAAAGCAATTACAATCGATGGTTTAATTAAAGCTTGTCCCTACTTTGCGAAAATAGCCGAACGGGATCCGGAGCGTGCAAAATCCATAGCAACCGAAGCAGTCCAGCGTCAGATAGAAGAGGCTGCAATGCGAGCAAGTGGCGCGAGTGATGCTGATATCAAGAAGCAACAATGGGCTGCGATGCGTGAGCGACACCGGCAAAAAATGAAAACAAGCGAGAATCAAGATGAAAAGTCAATCTCTTTTCACCCGGATCCGGTGGAAGAAAGACCGGTTACTGAAATTCGGGCCATTGAACGAGTGGTCAACGTTGATTTGACTGATAAATGGCAGGAAGAAAAAGTAGATATTAACGAAGATGAAATGACAATCGCGAAAGATGTGGCTATCTTAGTAGAACAAGCACGGGAGCTTAATCTTTTGGAAACGGCTATAGACATAAAACAAAAGTCACTCGAGGACGTGTTCGCGCAAAATAAACCCGTTATGCCCAAACCCAAAAAGGCTGTTGTTA
Organism: Candidatus Saccharimonadota bacterium; assembly: GCA_027371825.1. Taxonomy (GTDB): domain Bacteria; phylum Patescibacteriota; class Saccharimonadia; order Saccharimonadales; family UBA4665; genus JAJZNU01. The sequence continues at coordinate 3,752 of DAHXLE010000033.1, read as the reverse complement.
AAAGGGTTGAGTCGGAGCTACATAGGCAACACGAAGAAGTCAATCCGGTTCATACAGTCTTACCAACAGACCATCCGGTTTACATGCAACATACAGACAAGGCAGCACAGATTGTCGCTCCTGAAGAAACCGTTATGCCCAGTACCGTTTTAAAATCACCTCTTGATACAGTCAAAGCAGTAAGCCATATCCCTCTTATGGAGGCACCGGAAACCAAACAGACCTTAGGATCGGCTGAGCAGCAGTCGGACGTTGAACAAGGTGTGGTTGAGCGGATAGTTGATCAAGCCGTTGCAGAACAAGTAATGCATGAACGATTCGAGCTTACAGATAGTAGATCAGTAACACCCTCAGCAGCATTAGTCACTGAACGCATAGAACCCGTGGCTTGGACGAACGAACTAGACAAAGAATCCTTGCAAATTTATAAGGATTTTACCGAGGCTTTGCGAGATCTGGTTACCTTGCCCGACAAGTATCCGATGCCAGAGCTCGAGGGTGAGTTAACAATTGTCGATGAGGATGATTTGATTAGTAATAATGAGGAGATACAAGAATCCGATGCTGCTCACGATATACCGATAACGGTGGTTGAGCGGCTCGCTAATCTTGAGTCTGAGGCTCAAGAAATGGCCGCAGTTATTGTTGCCGATATTTTTCAGACGGTTCATACGATCGAAATGCTTAATTCAGCAGAAACCATAGAAGTCCAAACCGTTGAGAGAATGCAAGCGAAATTAGAGGAACTGGTTATCACGCTGTTTGATCAGATCGATATCGAATACAAGCCTGAGGACATAGAGTGGTTTGTTGCTTTATTATTACGTCCAGACTTTCAATTGCCACAATTCGAGGGAACAGACCAGATTGCCGTAGACCTCGAACATGACGGTACTCGTGAGGCAAAAATCTATTTATTCAGTAAAACCGTCGGTTTCGTAGCCGATGTAGAGCACAATCTAGAAAGATTACTTGGAATGTTAGTACTGTTTAGGGCTACTGTTTTTCAGGGATAGCTCTTGCATATTTGGCAATATGTCTTGGGCGGATGAACGGCCTTTCAAATAAAAAAATCTCATCATTGAGTTTTCAAAAAAGGCTTTGAGCGTATAGTTAACTCTATAACTGCTAGCATATCAGCATAATAATACCGGAGTGTCTTTTTGTATGATGTTGTATCTAATATCCGAATAAGTAGTAATTTTCCTACAACCGATTGATTTTGTGGGAGATGCACTGCTACGGTTAAATGAATCGCTGTAATTTAGGTACTGAATAAATTAAGACCTAACTTTGATGTTAGAGTTCATCTAAAGCTGACGTTAGTGAGACTACAACCCATAATACTGTTCGTGAAAACTATGAGTACGGGAGAAATTCGCTCTGATCTTGAAAGATTTTTAAAAACCTTAAACAAGGCCAAACTATACAAGTCCAGTATTGTTCGAAACCACTTGTGACTTTGACTGCGCAATATGCTCAAGATACATTCTTAGCCAAGAATGCCGGAACTCAAGAATCAGCGAAGTATAGTATTGGTTTTGTAAAAAGCCTGGCTGATCGTGAGCCCAGCTTCGACCCCGGTAAGAGTTTTAAAGAACCATATAAAGATACTCAGAAATTACGATACCGCTAGATGCGAATATTCTACTAGAAATGCTAATTGCTGGCCGTTCCAGGAAAGAAGACGCTTTTATACGTATGGGGCAAAACATTGAGAGGTTTTGTATTAATATGCTAAGCGTGCACCTAATCTTACAATTTGGTCTAAAAGACAAATTAGACATTTCTGATATCAAAACTTTTCTGGCTGACTATCCAAATATTCCATTACTACCCGAGAATTATGGGACTGCCTTAGGCCTACTAAGACACAAAGATTATGAAGGTGCTCTACGGTTAGCAATAGCAGAACGAATTGATTGTTCGTGAATAATTACGCTAGATAACAAATTTGCAGAGATCTACTAAGATAGAATAAAGACTACTGTCATATAAATTTTGGGGCTGAACATAGCCGCACCGTAGGGATATCGTAGACGCTGCCGCAACTATATTTAAGCTAGACAAGTATAGTCTTTACGGTAGCATTAGCTAGGACGTTCATAGTGTCGAAGATATGGACTTTGTCGCTAGATGGTAATAATAACTGTAAATCAGTACAAGCCAACGCAACGCCATCCACTTCCTTTTTAACTAAATCTTCTATTACTTCAAGAACAAATTCACGGTCACTATTTAAATGTTGGCCTTCGACTAACCGTTGAATAATTTTGTCCATCTTAGCTTTTTGTAGGTCGTTTGGAGTTACGAAAGCTATATTACTTTCTTTTAGCTTATTTTCGTAGACATTATTGGCTATTGTGGCCGACGTAGATATAAGTCCAACGTTTTTCATATTGTTTTCGTTTAAGTAATTAATTGTTTCCTCAACAATACTTATGACAGGGACTTCAACTGCATTTCTAATCTCGTCAATAAAAACGTGAAGTGAGTTACAAGGCATTACGATAAAATCGACACCACTTTTTTCTAATCTTTTTGCTTCGTTAATAAGAAAGGGTATGTAGCGTTCTTTGCCCTTGTTGAATTCTATCAAATCACGCTCAATCTCGAATAAAAGTGGAACACTAGCGATAATAACAGAGGGTCTTTGCGTAGCGTTCTGCTTGTGGCATTGAAAAATAACCTTCAAGTAGAACTCGGAAGTTGTCTCTGGGCCTAGGCCACCAATAATACCAACGGATTTCATTAACTCAGTGTAACAAAAAACAGAGGCACTTAAAACCACTGCTTAAGTATAAGCCTATTGGGGAGCCGCCGTAGATGCTATAACAACTGAGATTATCTATAACCTATGATCGGATCTGACTCAGGAGCATTTTGTACTCGTCTAACTCTGCTGCCGACGGGAGCGTCATTTCTGGGTTAGCTCGGCTAAAAGCACTGTTCATATTTGCGGCTTTTGCCTGCCGCTTAACTTCTTCCAGGATTCTATCCAGTTGCTCAATCTTACCATTAGCTTCAAATCTGGCACGGAGGGTTTCTACATCATGGCTAGCGTCTGCGCCACCAGTCAGCTCGGAAGTGAATAAGCCTCGAATGATGCCCATGTCTTCAAGTGACCCGTTGTCAGCAAATAACTCACCTGCTGCTCGCCAAGTTTCATCAGCGACTGGGTTGATGGTTTGTCTAATGTCCAAAGTAGTAACTCCACTAAATGATACAGGCGTCTCGCTAATCGTGAGTTCTTTTTTGATATAAGCATCACTTACTCTTATAGTAATATTACGCACATGAACTGCAGTCGAGGGGCTAGTGATAAGGGAGCTAGTAACCTGAATGCTCTCACCCGACTTATTATTAATAAAATGGTATACTGCGTGGCTATGATCTGCGCCATAGATTTGATCGCGGGCTTTACGCACTATTCTATTTACCAAGGCCTCTTCTTGTTCGGCTGTGTATTCAGTAGAGCCAACCGGTATTATCGTACTACATTCAGATGCCAACAAATCAATTGTTGCTAGGGCGTCTAGGGCGTGTAAATACCATAAACCCATCAACACACTAAGACGTTCTTGAATGCCTTCTACGGAGTTAGGGTATGGCTCTGCTAGCGGGCTACCGGCAACATTAATAGTCACATCGTCGGTGTCGAGACGTCCCCAGATGGTTATATCAGGCGTATGAGTAAGTGGCAATTCTTCAACCAAATGCTAGATTCCAGCTGGAAATGCACCACTAGCTTT
>DAHXLE010000030.1 GCA_027371825.1 Candidatus Saccharimonadota bacterium | reverse complement strand
CATTAAAGGAGCAACTTTATTCACCGTCTTAAAGCTGATCCAAGATCCATATTACCGTGCCAGATATGTTAATAAATTGGATGACGAAGCTCTGATAGATTTCTGGAAAAACGAATTCGGACCGGCCGGAGGCATGCAAAGAGTAAAAATGAGCGCCGGCGTTACGGCCAAGCTAGGCCGTTTTTGGCACTCCGCCTCCGCCAGACGAGTTTTCTCGCAAACCCATTCAACCTTGGACTTTTCCGACATTATGGATTCGGGAAAAATCCTACTGTGTAATTTTTCCAAAGGATCGTTAGGCGAAGATGTCAGCGAGCTATTTGGAACGGCAGTACTCGCTAAACTCCAGTTGGCGGCTTTAAAACGTTCGGTCATTCCTGTCGACAAAAGACGTGCCTTCTACCTTTATATTGACGAGTTTCAAAACTATGCAACCGATACTTTTGTCCAGATGTTAAGTGAATCGAGAAAATATAATCTAAGACTCTCGATCGCCGAACAATCTACCTCTCAACAGCAAGATCGACAATGGGTGCAAGTTATACTTGCAAACGTTGGAACGGTTATTTGCTTTAGAGGCGGTAATATTAAGGACGAGGAACTGCTCTTGCCATTATTTGGCAACAGCATAAGCCCCGGCGAGATCGCCAATTTGCCGTCATATTGTTTCTACGCAAAGTTTTCGGCCCTTTACGAACCCATACCGGCATTCTCGGGCCGGACTATTCTTGCAGACAAGTCAAAACATATGACAGCCGCTGCTGTTATTAAGTATTCTCAGGACAACTACGGCGGTAAATATATTAAGCCGAATTATAACGAGCGTAAAAAACCGGGAAGCATCAGGGTTCCTAAGTTTTCCTATGTTATGAGAAAAACTTAGCCAGAGGTCGTCCATGCGGTTCCATCAAGCCTCTTGGCAATCTATGAACTCCCGCTTATAAAGCCGGACAAAAACCGTACCAGTTAAGGTCTTTATCGACTATGCCGGTATTTGCTAAGATATAAGTCATGGATCTAGCAGACTACATTATTATTCTGTTGCTTATCGCGACCTTTATCCGCGGTAAGATAAGCGGCTTCATCAGGCAGCTTTTTTCGACCGCTGGGTTTTTTGGTGGGCTTTTTTTGGGAGTCTGGATAGGTCCGCATTTTGTCAAACTTGCTCATACCCCACTGTCTCGAGCTTGGCTGGGGATCGGTATCACCATGGGCTCAGCCTTAGTTATTCTTAGTGTCGGGGAATATGTCGGAGCTATCTTGAAACAAAAAATACGATACAAACGTTTAGATCAAATAGACGGGTGGCTCGGATCTCTTATCGGCGCAGTAACGCTACTAGCCTTTGTGTGGCTAGGAGCGGCAGCCATGATCAGCTTGCCATATACCGGTATTCAAAATCAGATACGTGGCTCATACATAATCAGTGAACTTGACAGACATCTGCCGCCGACTCCCGACATAATAGATAGTCTAGGCCACATCATTAGTCCCAATGGATTCCCGACGGTTTTCAATAACGGTGAACCTCCGCTGAGTAATAATGTCGCTTTGCCGAATATGGGTATATTAACGGCAGCCGTCAATAAGGACGAAGCATCGGTAGTTAAAATTGAAGGCTACGGATGTGGCGGCATTGTCGAAGGATCGGGCTTTGTGGCCGCTCCAGGGTTAGTTATAACGAATGCGCACGTCGTGGCGGGCGTCGCTCATCCTTACGTTATGGATTCGAACGGGCAACATAGCACTACCGTCATCTGGTTTGACCCGAATCTTGATTTAGCAGTACTAGAGGTAAGCAACCTGGCAGGATCAACGCTGAATCTAGATCAATCGATCGTTACCAATGGAACCGCCACCGCCATACTCGGCTATCCCGGAGGAGGTAGCTTTACCGCCCGTCCCGGAGTCATTATGGATGAATTTACGGCAATCGGACAAAATATTTACGGTCAGGCCAATACGACTAGGAATGTTTACGAACTCAAGGGCGAGGTCATACCCGGCAATTCCGGCGGCCCTCTGATCAACCAAAAGGGAGCGGTTGTGGGTGTGGTTTTTGCCGAATCTACAGAGTATAACCAAGTGGGTTATGCCCTAGCTATGCAAAAGGTAGTCAGCGAGCTACACCAGGCAGAGTCTTCCCGAACGGTGCGATCCACAGGACAGTGCGCTGAATAACAAAAATAACAGTATGGTTTGCTGTTGGTCGCCATCGGCCATATAATGGTGCAGGATATGGATAAATCTCTTTTAAAAGACGTCGAGAAAAAATTAAAATTCGAGAAGGTCTTACCTTACATTTTGATAATATGTGGCATCATAGGACTATTATGCTCAATAATACTGACGTATGACGCCTTCAAGCTAGCCCAGAATCCCGGCTATAAACCAGCTTGTAATCTAAACCCGATCATAAGCTGTGGAGACGTATCGCTTTCGGCTCAAGGTACTTTAATAGGAAGCCTCCCGAATCCTTGGATAGGTATAGCCGCTTTCCCGGTTCTCATCACAACCGGTGTAGCAATGCTCGCCGGGGCACGATTTAAACGGTGGTATTTTCTGGGACTGGAGGGAGGAGCACTAATCGGACTGGTGTTCATACATTGGCTGTTTTTTGAGGCTGTTTATAGGATTCACGCCCTGTGTCCGTATTGCATGGTAGTGTGGATAATGACTATTACGACATTTTGGTACATAACTTTATATAATCTCGAGAAAGGTTACATTAAGTTTTCGAACAATGAGCAACATGCTGTCGCGGTGTTTGCCAAAAAACACCATTTAGATATTCTAATCTTCTGGTTAATAGTGATAGCGGCTCTTATACTAAAGCATTTTTGGTATTACTACGGTCATTACCTATAAACCTTTTTATTGATAAGCTCTGAGCGCATCGATAGGATTCTTTCGAGCGGCTTTTAGTGCCGGTGTGATGCCGAACAAAATGCCGACCGCCACCGAAACTCCGGTAGCTATCACAAAGATCTGCCAAACCAATTCGGGTTGCAGGGTAGTAAACAGTCTAATGGCAACATTCACGACAAGCGACAATAATATTCCGACCAAACAACCCAGCAAACTTAAAATAATTGATTCGGTTAAAAACTGTTCCAGTATTTGACGATCTGTTGCGCCAAGTGCTTTTCTAATGCCTATTTCGTGAGTCCTTTCTGTCACGGCTACCAGCATAATATTCATAACTCCGATACCTCCAACCAATAATGATACGGCCGCTTCAGCGGTTATTAATTTAGTTAGAAGATTGAGTATGTTGTTGGTAACCGATAGTGATTGCCGTTGCTTTATAACATCAAAATTTTTCACGCCGTTATGAGCCACCATAAGTCGGCTGTTAATTGCTTCTGCCGTCTTAGAGGTAAGATTGCTGGACGCCGGCTTTGCTAAAATTTCATAGACCGGAGCATTTCCTCCCTCCATTTGATCGGCCACCTGATAGGGAATAAAGACGGCATTATTAAAATTAGCGTCCAATGACAACGGAGCAATATCAAAGGAATTTAGCTCGCCTCTTACGACAAAATTAACTCCGTGGAATTCAAAACTTAGTCCCAGGGGTACTTGACCGGGGAACAGACTATTGGCGGCTCCTGCACCTAAAATCGCCACGTTCTCAGTATCGTTAGCGTTCGTGAAGAAATCTCCGTAACTTAGAGTCTGATTTAACAATTGAGGAATAGTATTGCTTGTGCCTAAAACTACAATACCGGAATTAGACGACGAACCGGAATTTATCTTACCGGGTATAACGCTCATAGGAGAAGAGTATTTTACCCCAGGAGTTTGAGCCACAATCTGTGCATCGTTACTATTTAAGCTGCCGCCTCCCAAGCTGGCATCATTAAAGGGGGCATATGAGGATAGGCTGTTGTAGCTCGAAACCCCGGGACGAACCGTAATTAAATCCTTGCCGAGTTGATTGATCTGACCGGCCACCTGGTGTTTTATACCCTCACCGATGCTGACTATAGTAACGACCGAACAAATCCCGATAATTATTCCTGAAGTTGTTAACAGACTTCGCCAACGGGTTGTACGAACCGAGTGCATTGCAACTTTAATATTGCCGTTTAGAATGTTCATTTCTTTCTCCGGTTTTTACGGGATTTCGACGGTTTCGATTTCTTTTTTGGAGTTTTTTTGACCAGCCCAAGCTTATCCGACACCGGAATAGCTTTCATTAATATCGATACACCCTCTAGGTCATCCTCCTCGGTCTTGGCGGGTAATGAGTACATGACCCTTCTGGCGGTGGGCGCAACTTCTCCCGGTCGTGTCTCCTCGTCGTGGATGATTGATCCGTCATGCATGTAGACAACACGAGAAGCATATCTGGTTAATTCAGGGTTGTGGGTTACGAGCAGTATGGTAGTACCCATCTTATGTATTTCACCTAACAGTTCCATGATTAACCTACTGCCGCCACTGTCCAGTGTACCGGTCGGTTCGTCCGCTATAATGATCGGCGGGTTATTAACGAGAGCCCTAGCTATAGCCACGCTCTGGGCTTGGCCTCCGCTCAGATACCTTGGAAAATAGTATTCTCGTTCTTTGAGACCGACACGTTCCAGCATTGCGCTCGCGACTTTGAGCCTCTTTACATAGCCGAATCCTCGGTAAGCTAGTGGCAATGCAACATTCTCGAGAGCCGTGAGACGAGGCAACAGATTATACGATTGAAACACGAAACCAATCTTATCTCTTCTTGCTTTAGCTCTCTGATTAGACCTAAGTTTAGCAACTTTCCGGCCATTTAACAGATACACCCCATGAGTAGGTCGATCTAGTAGTCCTATTATATTCATGAGTGTGGACTTGCCCGATCCGCTAGGACCCATA
>DAHXLE010000032.1 GCA_027371825.1 Candidatus Saccharimonadota bacterium | reverse complement strand
CTCTTGAATCGTAAACAATGATCGGATCTGGGGAGTCGTAAATTGGTGCCCAAGAAAGTGTAGAGCCAGTGGTAATCCAACATAGTACCCAAAAACCACGCCACCAAGAGCTAAAATGATTGAGGCGACACTGTAGCGTGCAATGACCGACCTTATATGTTCGGTGACTACCGGTTCCAGGAACTTTAAAAGTTGGTAAATAATTACTGGTACACTAAAAAGTATGCCTGCATACGTGCAGACCTGAAATAAGAAATTTATTCCGCCCCCCGGAGATGTGTATATAAACTGCTGGTTGTGTGCAGGTGCCAGTAACCAGCTGACTATGTGTTCCTGAACAAAATAAGCTCCGATCGAGAAAACAAATACCGAACTAACGACATATATCAACCGCTTTCTGAGCTCATACAAATGATCTATGAACGGTCGCTTGAGATCGTAAGAAGCTCTACTCCGCCGTTTTAGTTGTGTTCGACGTAGCTTCCTTGGTTTCTGTTTTATTAGCATCATCGTTTAAGTCTCCGCCCATTCCTTTACGAAGCTCATGCATTGATTCTCCGAGACTACGAGAAAGCTGAGGAAGTTTTTTACCTCCGAACAATAATAAAACGATTGCCAGAATTATTAAGAGTTCGGGCGTGCCAAGATCGAGAAATCCAAAACTATTTAGCATATCTACCCTCTTGTTATATTGTACTACTCATACTACCTGATTATCCCTATGCTTGTAAATAGAGTAATTATTATGCTTTTAGTATAGAGTCGCCAGTCATGTTTGTAGGCTATATAAAACTTAACGAATACTGTCAACGCTACGCAATAATCCACCCCACTCGATGACCGTAAAGCCGCGTCTTACTATATGCGTTAGAGCCTGGGGCGGTATGGTGATGGGCGTCTGCAGCCCTTGAAAATCTAGAAATACCCGGATAACGGTTTGGGGTTTGGGATATATATTTAGAGGAGCAAGGGTGTTCATCTGCTGGGTATCCAACCAACTTAGACGGATATACGGAGTGTGGGGTAATTTAGGACCCCAATATTTAATAAATTGCCGTATCTCTTGGTCATCTAACCCCTGTTCTTGAAGCTGTATCTCGATAGTTGGTATTGCTTCATTACTGGGCACGACGGTACCGAAATCAACCAGTGGGTAGACACCCAAACCTTGTCCTTCCCAGTAAAGCGAGCGATATCTATGCCCCTTATATTCTAGATTTCCGTTGGGCTCAGCAAGAATCCCCTGCCAACCGTCAGCCCCGTAGTGCGGATTGGAACTTGTAACTTTTGCCCCAATATTAATATTTACTAACGTCTGTTTCTTGGGATACAGGTAGATAACGGGCTTGCCACAACCGCCGCCAAAAAACATGTCGCTACGTCCGTAGACGACATAATCCCCTAGGGCATTCTTGGCCACAATTACTGCGTGATCGGACTGAAAATTATCAACCGATAGATTTTGAAGAGAGCCCTGAAGATCAATCCCACCCCCGTAATTTGCATAATAATCCTTGAATAACTGGCTGTTTGGCGAAAGAGCGTATATGGTCTGGCCGGCAGGGCCACTGCCAACAATACTAAGTTCACTTCTTTGAAGGTTTTTGGCAACAATATATCCATTGGTCGAGCCACAGCCGGCAGATGCGCTGGTATAGGCTAATGTTCTTGAATAGACACCGTTATACCACGATATATTGGATGCACCAGGACCGGCAAGAGGGTCTACGGGCGTATAGGCGGCAGCGTATACTCCACCGATCACCCCGTATATCTCTCTCACCTGATAATCCGATTGGTTTTCGGCTATAACCTCATAGTAGGAGATGCCGTTTTTATTACCTAGGTCAATCATGTCCGCTGGTTTTACTGAGGTGTTAAAAAACGGCCCTCTTATACCGCTCAATCCATTGATAAAATATCCGTTCGGGCCACCGTTGTTATAGACCAAAGATATGGTTTCACCGCGGATCGTTAGCTTACCGGGAAAGCTGTCTAGCGGAGCTATATTGCCTACGGTGTCAAGGCTTATGTTAGATCCAAGAGCATTCTTGAGTATATTTATACTTGGGGCGTCGGCAGGAATATTCGGATTCAGATTGCCCTGCAAACGACCTACAATCGAATATTGGCCCGCGGAGGTCTCAATAGCAACATAAGCAAAAAAAGATGCCTCATACTGACCATAGGCTGACGCTACTACTATCGGTCGTGACGACGGCGTTAACCCAATTTGGTAATAAGAAATTGTACTGGCTGGTATTACTGGCGAACAGCTCGTTGAGTTAATGTTTGAGCAAAAAGTCCCAAAAAGCTCACCGGTATTGGCGAAGAAGTTAAGATCGCCAAGTTTTTTAGGACTATTATAAAACGTATAACCACTGAGTTTGGTAACGGCGCCGGCATTTTTGGTCTTTGTGGTAATCGTAGCGGTTTTATGAAGCAGTAAAGTGTCATTATTCGCGTACCGCCATATGATCGTGCCGATACTAATCAATACGAGAACAATCGCGAGGACAAAGATCTTATTGATCGTATGCTT